>NZ_JADKPY010000023.1:0-1809 GCF_015351505.1 Acinetobacter sp. SK-43 | reverse complement strand
AACTTGCGTGAAGTATTTGCAGTGAAGTACTCAGCATAATTGAAGCCATGCATCATTCCATCAAGGACTTCTAACTTTTCTTGCAAAATTGTAGCTGCTTCATCTTGTATTAGCGCAGGGTCGCCTTTACCGCCTGCATCTGAATAAAATGACAAAGCCTCTTTGAGGTCTGATGCAATCCCTAAATAATCGACCACTAAACCGCCGAGTTTATCTTTATAGACTCGGTTGACTCGTGCAATCGCTTGCATGAGGTTATGACCTTTCATTGGCTTATCGATATACAATGTATGCATACTTGGAGCATCAAAGCCTGTTAGCCACATATCCCGAACAATAACGAGTTTGAGTTTGTCGTCATTATCTTTCATTCGATTGGCTAAGATTTGGCGTTGTTGCTTGGTGGTATGATGTTTGGCAATCACATCACCATCCGAAGCACTGGCGGTCATCACAACTTTGATGACACCATCATTTAAGTCATCACTATGCCACTCTGGTTTGATTGCTACAATTTCATTGTAAAGATCAACAGCAATTCGACGTGACATGCTCACGATCATGCCTTTACCTTGATTGGCATTGGCGACTAATCGTTGCTCAAAATGTTCAACGATGTCTTTTGCAATCGCTTTGATACGTTCTTTACTACCAATGAGCCCTTCGACTCTGGCCCATTTAGCACGTTCTTTTTGAGTTTGGTTTAGATCATCTTCAGTGAATTGATCATCAAATTGCTCAATCAGTTCTTTACCTTCATCGCTGATTGCAATTTTTGCTAAACGGCTTTCATAGAAGATTCGAACTGTTGCGCCATCTTCAACCGCCTGTGAAATATCGTAAATATCAACATAATTACCAAAAACGGCAGGGGTGTTGACATCCGTTTTCTCAATAGGCGTACCTGTAAAGCCTAGGTAAGTTGCGTTTGGTAATGCATCACGCATATATTTGGCAAAGCCGTATACGGTACGCTTACCCACGACCTTGCCATCATCATCCTTCACATCGACTTCTTTTGCATTGAAACCATACTGTGAGCGGTGCGCTTCATCAGCAATGACAACAATATTGGTTCGATTGGATAATTCTTCGTAAATACTGCTACCGTCTTCAGGTTGAAACTTTTGAATGGTGGTAAAAATCACACCGCCTGAACTAACCTTGAGCAATTCTTTCAGTTCATCTCGATTATTTGCTTGCTTAGGTGTTTGTCGAAGAAGTTGGCTTGCACCTGCAAAGGTACCAAATAATTGATCATCTAAATCATTCCGATCCGTAATGACCACAACGGTTGGATTGTCGAGTGCCAATACAATTTTCCCTGTATAGAAAACCATAGACAACGATTTGCCTGAGCCTTGCGTATGCCAAACCACACCTGCTTTTTTATCACCAAGGGCTTGTTGTTGTACCAGTTCTTGTTTGCTTCTACCTTGTTGATGAATAGCGACTTCGGCTGACTGAGATTCAGTATTTGCATTGGATGCACGGATTGTAGACAGGACTGCGGCATTGACTGCATAGTATTGATGATAAGCAGCCATTTTTTTGATGGTCTTAACGGTAATCAAACCATTGGCATCTTCTTGTTTGCTTGACTCAAACACAATGAAATGTCGAATCATATCAATCAAGGTGACAGGGTTAAGTAAGCCCTGAATCAGTACTTCGAGTTGTGCTTGTGTCTTTTTGGCTTTGGTTTGACCATTTGCTGTTTTCCAAGCCATATATCGACTAAAGTCAGCAGAAATTGTACCTGCTTTCGCTTCTAAGCCGTCAGAAATAATATTTAAAGCATTATATGTA
>NZ_JADKPY010000022.1:0-80624 GCF_015351505.1 Acinetobacter sp. SK-43 | reverse complement strand
GTTTTAAATTGTACAACAAACAAACGATGCTTTTCTAATCTATTAGTCGAAAAGAATTATTTAGGCCATTTTTGATGGTAGTCATCAATCACATATTCATGCACATGCACACCATTGATTTGATGCTGAATCACATGTTCATGATCTGGTGGTAAATCATCATGGCTGTGTGGTAAATGAGCCTCATCCTTGGATGGCCACTGACGCATTGCAAGTAATAAAGAAATAGTTGCAATCACTGCCATAGGTATAAATGTTTGTAATGTTCCTATGTTAGTACTGAGCCACCCCACTAAAGGATAAGTCACTAACCAGCAAGCATGTGAAAACGCAAATTGGGCTGCGAATAGAGAAGCCCTATTCTCACTCGATGCAGACTTGCGAATCAAACGACCTGTAGGAGTCTGTGAAACTGAATATCCAATACCAAGCACAAACCAAAGTGCTAACAAACCATTATAAGATGCAATCAAAGAACCAATGAATAACCCAATTACAAGAATTGTCGTTCCCGTCAACATCACTGTTCGATCTGAAAACTTATCCAATATCTTAGGTAAGATGAACGCTGAAAGCATAGAACCTAACCCAAATAAACCAAATGCCCAAGTTGTCGCATTTTCAGTAAGTTTAAATGTCGATTGAACCAATACCACGGTGTTTATAATCACAACAGCACTCGCTGAAGCAATTGCTAGATTTAGAGCAAGTAATGCTTTAAGTCTTGGCGTATTAAAATAAATTTTAGCTCCCTGCTTAATACGACTATAAACGCCTCTAAACTCAGGTACTTTTGCAACTGGCAGTTTTGCACTCACTACAAATAGAGCAGAACCGATAAAACCTAATACTGTTCCCAAAAACAGATTGTGATAGCTCATCAGGGTTAATAAAAATGCTGCCATCATTGGACTGATGATATTTTCTAAATCATAGGCTAATCGAGACAATGATAATGCATTGGTATAGTCTTTTTCTTCAGGAAGAACATCTGGAATCATTGCCTGAAATGTTGGTGTAAATGCAGCAGAAGCAGATTGCAAAATAAAAATGAGAATATAAATTTGCCAAATTTGCGTCACAAACGGTAGACACAATGCTGTTAATGCTCGAATAACATCTAGTCCAACCAATACTTGTTTTCTTGGTAATCTCTCAGCAAATGCAGATGCTATAGGTGCTAAACCGATATAAGCAATCATTTTAATTGCCAATGCAATACCGAGAACTTGAGCTGCCTCCCCCTTTGCAATATCGTATGCCTGTAAAGCTAGGGCAATTGTGATTAACCCCGTTCCGATTAGTGCTATTACTTGAGCCAAAAACAAATGCCGATATATTGTGTTTTTTAGTACTTCTAGCATCTTATGGATTCCTTTTAGAACCTGACTTCTTTAGCAATTGAATCTCCTTGGAATATTATTCCAAGGAGATCGATCAAAACTTAAAAGACTTTCTTCATTTCACTAAACTGCCCTTCTACAAGTAGAGTTACAGTCACTGGCTTTTCCGTACGGTTACGCCAGAACCAACCATGTTTGCCATCAAAAGCTGCCTTTAAGACACCCTGCTGAGTTGTTTCATTCTTTCCTTTTCCATAGCCATGATAGAACCCTTTAGGAGCGTTCACAGGATCACCATGGGTATCATAGTTAAGACCACCTCCTACAGCTTTCCAATCAAAGTTGACACTTGCACTTTGTGGCATCGTCAGTTTCACTTCAGTAGCTTGGCCCGGTTTAAGCTCAATACTAATGCTCTCTTTATTAATAGCAGGCATAATCATTTGATCATTCTCAGTCGCTACTTCAGTCGAAATTTCTTTGGCAACTAAATCAGAGTTATTCACTACCTGTTGAAAATTAATACCATTCTCTGACTCTTCAGCCAGAGATTGTTTAATTTCACCCATTTTCGTTAAACCAAGCACTTTACCCATACCTGTCGGATCAATTGCATACTCCGCAGGCATGACACAAGTAACTAACACAACAACGGCACTTACGGCAGCAATTGCTGTTGATTTAATTAACTTTTTTGAAGAAGGCAATTCGATATCTTTTGGAATTTCAGCGTTATACATAATTTAGATCCTTATTGAGTAATGAAGCCAGTAAGTTGATAGCCAACAAGTAAAAAACCGAGGAACATGAGGAAGACATTGCTTTGATAGGCTGTTTTAAAGAAATAAGGTGTCTTTCTCCAAAACGTCAATAATAACAAGATGATGCACAGAGCCATAAACTGACCTAGTTCAACCCCAATATTGAATGAGATTAAATTTGCCAACAGTCCATCACTCGGAACTTCATATTCCTGAATTTTTACTGCGAGTCCAAAACCATGAATCAGACCAAAAATTAAAGTCGCGATTTTCGTGTTTGGTTGAAAACCAAACCAACGCTGATAAGCCCCTAAGTTATCAAGAGCCTTATAAATTATTGAAAAACCTATGATTGCATCAATGATGTAGGCGTTTATCGAGATATTGTAATAAACACCCACCAGCATCGTAATCGAATGCCCAAGTGCAAATAGGCTGACGTACAAGCCGATATCTTTCATTCGGTATAAGAAGAAGATAATGCCAACAAGAAATAGTAAATGGTCATATCCAGTGACCATATGCTTCGCACCCAAATAGATGAATGGAATGACATGAACGCCATAAATTTCTTGAATATAGCCCTTATCACCTTCTGCTACTCCATGAGCAAAAAGTGTAGGACTTACCAATATGATGAATAAAGCAAGTAATAGCTTTATGTAAGCACTTAATTTCACAATATGTGAAGCAATAATTTGCATGTATATCAAACTCCAAAATTTAAAATGAATTGAAAATCCATTAACTTTTTGGGCGGTTTAAAAATACGACTCACCATCAGATAAACATATTCTTTTGACCAATCTAGAATCGATATCCCCTTTAAGAGATGGGCTAAAGCGGTCGATTTAAGTGCGTCATAGCCAACAAAATGTTCATAGTAATTATCTTGGTGACTATGTGAATGTTGTTGACTTATCTCATGATGGTGAGAGTGAATTGCATCAATTGAAACGTGTCTCTGAAATTCATTTACAGTTACATGCTCATTAAAGTGCAAACATAAAGCGAGACTGATCATGCAGACTAGCCACATCATCACAAATTTGCTTTGTTTATCTCGCAATATATTTGTCATTAAAGATGCCCCTAAACAACCTGTTCAGCAGCATCGTTTGATTTTCTTGACCTACCTTGGTTAAACCACACATATAAGGTTGGCAAAATAATCAAAGTCAGTAAGGTTGATGAAATAATCCCACCAATAACGACAGTTGCAATTGGGCGCTGAACTTCAGAGCCAATGCCTACGTTTAAGGCCATCGGAATAAAACCTAATGAAGCGACCAAAGCTGTAATCAACACGGGACGGAGTCTTTCCATTGCACCATGTTTCACTGCATCAATGACACTTTCACCTTGAACTCTAAGTCGCTGAATGGCTGAAACAAGAACCAAACCATTCAGCACAGCAACACCCGATAAGGCAATGAAACCCACAGCCGCAGAAATGGAGAATGGGATATCACGTAGTGCTAAAGCAATCACACCACCTGTTAGTGCAAATGGCACACCTGTGAATACCAAGATACTGTTTCTAACATTACCTAAAGCCATATAGATCATGGCAAAGATCAGAATTAAAGCAATCGGTACTACAACCATAAGACGATTTGAAGCAGATTCCATTTGCTCAAACGTACCGCCCCAAGTCAGCCAATAACCATCTGGTAATTTAAAATCAGCAGTCAGCTTAGATTGTGCTTCTGAAATGTAACTACCAATATCAGTTCCACGAACATTTGCTGTAATGACGATACGACGTTTACCATTTTCGCGAGAAATCTGGTTTGGTCCTTGAACATTTTTTAACTCGATCAATTCTGATAAAAGAACACTCGAACCATCAGCTAAACTCACAGGAATCTGATAAAGCTTCTCTAGGTCTGTTACCGAGTTTTGGTCCATGCGTACCACAATGTCGAACTTTCGATCTCCTTCAAACACCTTACCTGCTGTCTCGCCTGTAATTAGACTAGAAACCTGTTTTTGCACATCCTCTGCATCAAGCCCATAGTTGGCAATCATGTCTTTTTTCAGCTCAACAGAAACCATGGGTAAACCAGACATCTGTTCGACTTTAAGATCAGCAGTACCATTGACTCCCTCTAAAATCTTAGCGGCAGCGTTTGCTGATTCAAGTAACTGTTCCAAATCATCACCATAAATTTTTACGGCAACATCGGTTCTGACACCTGAAATAAGTTCGTTAAAACGCATTTGAATCGGCTGTGTAAACTCATAATTGTTTCCATATACGCCTTTAGATACGCGTTCAATTTCAGCAACAACCGCAGACTTTTCCTTATCAGGATTAGGCCACTGACTACGAGGTTTCAGCATGACAAAGTTATCTGCAACGTTAGGTGGAACAGGATCAGTCGCAATTTCAGCAGTCCCTACTTTGGCAAAAATAGTCTGAACTTCTGGAATTTTCTTAATCTCTTTTTCTAACGTGTATTGCATTTCAATTGCTTGAGTCAACGACGTGCCAGGGATACGCAAAGCATGTAGTGCCACATCTCCCTCATCCAAGGAAGGTATAAACTCTGAACCTAAACGAGTCGAAAGACTTGCACTAAAAACAAAGAAAATAGAGACAAAAGCAATTAGCAAATATCTGTGATTTAAAGACCAATCTAAAATTGGGTTATAAAACCTTTTGATACCATGAACGATTTTTGACTCTTCTTCTTTAATTTCACCGGTAGTGACCAATGCCACCATTGCAGGGACAAACGTAATTGAAAGTATCATTGCTGCCACTAAAGCCATAACCACTGTTGCAGCCATTGGTGTAAACATCTTTCCTTCAACACCAGTCAAAGTCATTACAGGTAGATACACCAAGATAATGATCAATTGACCATAGAGAATCGCTTTGCGGGATTCTTTAGTCGCCTCAAACACAGTCGTAAAGCGTTCTTGCCTTGTTAAAACTCGCCCAAGCTCTTTTTGTTTAATTGCCAACTTTGCTAAGGAAGCCTCAACAATTACAACAGCACCATCTACAATAATCCCGAAATCTAGTGCCCCAAGACTCATAAGGTTTGCACTAATTTTTTGGTTCACCATACCTGTGATTGTCATCAGCATGGATAATGGAATAACTAGAGCTGTAATCAGCGCAGCACGGAAATGACCAAGAAATACAAACAGAACAACGATTACTAGAATCGCACCTTCTAAAAGATTCTTTTTCACCGTCTGTATCGTTGCATCAACCAAAGTTGTACGGTTATAGACCGCTTTTGCTTCTACACCTTCTGGTAATGATTTTTGAACTTGCTGTAGTTTTTGATCAACAGCATGAGCAACATTTCGTGAGTTCTCACCGATAAGCATGAATGCTGTACCCAGTACAATTTCTTGCCCATCTTTAGTTGCGGCACCTGTACGTAATTCGTGACCAATAGATATTTTGGCAACATCTTTCAATCTGAGGATATAACCATTGCTCGTCGTAATCGGGATATTCTGGATTTGCTCAATTGAGTTAATTTGAGAATCAGAACGAATCAAATACTGTTCACCATTTTTCTCAATATACCCCGAGCCTTTATTCATGCTGTTCTTAGAGATAGCCTCTAAAATCGCCTTCTGATCCAGCCCTATGCTACGTAAATAAGCATAATCAGGTTGAACTACAAATTGTTTGAGATAACCACCAATGGTATTGATTTCATTAACACCCTCTACATTTCGAAGTTGAGGTTTAATCACCCAGTCTTGTAAGGTGCGTAATTCCGTTGGTGAAAGTGGATTAGGATTGTTCTTGGCATTTTCAACGGTATACATGAAGATTTCGCCAAGTCCTGTAGAAACAGGCCCCATAGAAGTTGCAATTCCAACGGGAAGATTTGGTGTCACCCCTTGTAGCTTCTCATTCACTAATTGTCGGGCAAAATAAATATCCGTCCCTTCTTTGAAAATTGCCGTCACTTGTGACAGGCCATAACGAGAGACTGATCGGGTATAGTCTAAATTTGGAATACCAGCCAAAGCCGTTTCAATAGGATAAGTCACCTGAGACTCCATCTCCATTGGAGAGAGTCCTTGAGCTTCACTATTAATCTGAACTTGTACATTCGTAATATCGGGAACAGCATCAATTGGTAGCTTAAAATAGTTATAAGCCCCCAATGCACCGACAAATAGGAATACGATGAGTACAAGCCAACGATTCTTAATCGAGAGTTTAACAATCTGATCAAACATATTCGCTACTCCCCTTAATGGTCATGAGTAGCGCCAGATTTACCTAGCTCTGCTTTTAAAAGATATGAATTTCCTGCGGCATAAACCTGTCCTATTCGTAATCCAGATTTAACTTCCACATACCCATTGTATTTATCGCCAAGCTCCAGAGGTCGAGCTTCAAAATCGTTACCAACACGAATGAATACCACGTCCCAATCACGGAAATTCTGTAACGCATCTTCACGTACAACCATTGGCTTTTGACTTTGATTTTCAAATATTTGAGCCGTAATTAACTGTCCAGAACGCCACTTAAACTGATTTGGTATCTCAATAAATACTTGCGCTGTACGTGTCTTAGTATCGATGACATCACTAATATATTTGATCTTGCCCAATGCCTCTTCTGTGCCTGTCGGACTTTGAGGTTTAACTTTGACTCTGTTTGTAGGGTTTATAGCATTAAGCTTGTCAGCAGGAACATTTACTACCGCCAAGAGTTGCGAAGTATTTGCGATTTTAAAAATAGGGGTTGAAGAGCTTACATTAGATCCAACAGCACCAAGGATTTCTAATATTGTTCCTGACATTGCTGCACGAACTTCAACTGTTCCATTACCTGAACCGCCATAAGAGCTTATTAAGTTATTCAACTCATTTGCACGAGTTTGAGCAGCATCAAAATCTCTCTTTGCAGAAATATAATCAATCTCAGGTGATACACGCTTTTGCCATAATGCTCGTTCTTGTTCCATTTTTTGGCGAGCAAACCGTAGAGTATCCAAAGCAACTTTACGATCCGCATTAAAACGAATTAAATCTTGGCTTTGGACAACAGCAAGTAAGTCTCCTTGACTTACTTTATCCCCAATATTACGGTAGGTTTTTATCAGTGTTCCACTGGCTTTTGGTGCAACAAGGCTTTCAAAATTATCAGGAAACTTCAATTCACCTTTCAGTTCCAAAGCATTTTCAAACATCATTGGTTCAACTTTTAAAAGCTCTAAACCACTGCTCTTAATACTACTGTCTAACATGGTGACACGACCTTCTTTCGTATCCCACTTCCAAGTATGTTTTTTTCCTTGATAATCGACATTTACAACCATTAGAAACGAATGTGGCTCATAGACAATTTCATTTCCAATCAAGTAATCACTCTCTGGTTTAAATTGAATATTCTGCTCAGCATCTAAACGCTTAATGTAAATATTCGCTTTTAAGTCTTCAGGTTTAAGTGGCTTGTCTTTCAAATACCCATAAACACGTAGGTGTGGTTCCACTCCTTCTTCAAATATCTTAACCTCAGCAGAGAAATCTCCATCTCGATACAAACGACCACCATGTGGTCCTTTCTCATCTCCAGCTACAGCTACTTTTTCTTCGGCGACCTCACCATGTCCACTCGCTTGTGTCTTATTTCCGGTTTTATACCAAGCAATAGCACATAAGACGATAAGTAAGGCAACGACACCAGTTGCAATCAATGTATTGGTTTGTTTATTCATATTCTTGCCCTTATTCTTGATCTAAATGAGTAATGTAGTTGCGCTCGACTTCTGCAATTTCTGTCTGCAAAGCCAACCACAAATCGAATCGAGCAAGATGTTTGTCTAGCCAAATTTGCTTGATGTTATTGAACTCAAGTAAAGAGTTTTTCCCTGCTTGGTAACCCATCTCTGCAATTCGCAGGCTTTCATTTGTTGCGGGCAAAACGGTTTGATCATATTGCTTAATCGCATCAATTAAATTTGAAACCTCAATTGATTTGTTTTCCAATTCAATTTTAGAGTTACGACTCACAAGCACAGACTGTGTTTCTGCTTTCGTATGCTCTGCTTGAGCAATCGCAATATTGCCCTTATTTCGATTAAAGACATTGAGAGGTATTGACGTTGAAACTTGGAAGACTTTGTCATTGGTTTCTTGGTAGTTCCTAACCCCTACTCCCAAAGTAATATCTGGTATTGCTTCTTTACGGGCCAGTTCAAACTGAGTCTTTTTCAGCTTCGAATTCAGTGTTGCTTCTTGCTCAGACAAACTTATTTTGTTTGTGAAATTAAAGCTTAACGGAACCTCCAATGCATTACTTGGCAGGTTGGAAGTGAACTTAGAGCACAGATTTTTCTGGAACTGAATCTTCTTCACTTCATTTTGATGGCGCAATTTCGATTCAGATGAAAGTGCTATGCTTAGTTGAGCATCGGAAGGAATTACTCGCCCGTACTTAAGCCGTTCGGAAAGAACGTTAGCTTGTCTGGCATTCAATTTACTCTCAGAAGAATAAATTTCAGCACGCCGAGTAGCTACATACCAGTTCGCCATACAGATTCTTAAATCTGCTTTGAGTTCAGCCTGACGTTTTGCTATTTCGAACTCATTACGATCACCTTGAAAACTCGCAATCTGTTTTCTCAAGGAAAGTTTATTACTGAGAGGAATCTCTTGTGACAGTCCCAACAAGGTTGTTGGGCCATCCAAATCCTTCAGTTTAGAATTACCGAGATTATCCAACTCCACATTGAAAGTCGGATTATTTAATCTACCAGCAAACTTTTGATTTATTTCATAAGCTTGCTCGGACTGCTGTAAGCTATTGAGTACAGCATCACTTGCGATTACCTGCTTTTGTAGTTCAGCATAATTCGTTTCCGCAAATGCGTTTGCTGCCGTTACTACAAAACCACAGCTAAGAAATAGCTGATAAATTTTAGACATGACTTTACCTATACAAAAAAATGAAGAATTATTTTTTGTATAGAAAAATCAATTTCTTAGAACAATAAGAGCTTTTGTATAGGTATAAGAATTACGTAAAATAAATATTCTTTTTCTAAAGTCAAATACCCGAATCTGATGTTCAGATAACTTTAAGAACAGAAAAATAAGAGCAGTGATAAAACTTAGAATAAACACAGGGTCTATGCTTAGATCACTATCAGAAGAAATAGGCTTCACCGAGTGATGGTAGATTGGCTCATCAAAATTCTTCCAACTATGTACTTCTGCCTCATGATCAGCAGTACTTCTGGGAGAATCCTTTGAGTGCTGCAAAGACCAATGACTAGATGCATCATCTTCCACAACAATACTTAATTCATGTTGGTGTTCAATATTTTCAAGTAAAACAGGTGCCCACGCATGAACTCCCGTAATTGTTATCGTAAACAAGAACAGGATAAATGCGAGTATAAGCTTAGACAACCTACTTGAACGCATAACGATGGACATACTTCTGATTTGCTAACAAAATACTAAAAAGCGTTATTAAAGTAAATCCATCTCTTAGATATTCTAGAAGTGAATATCTTCTTATCTATAGACCAAAATCTGCAAAAAAAAAAGAGTACGAGTACTCTTTTCTAATTAAATTCATTTCAATTCAAAGCCTGCACCGACTGCTGCAAGCCTTTCTGAATATCCTGCACATGGCTCAGGTCATGTGTTTGTTGAGACTGTTCTGGTCTTGATTCATCTGTATAAAATTCCTCAACAATATCCAGCCCCTCTTCACCTCCCACCTCAAAGCTGGCATTGCCATAACCCTGCCGTGCCACATGGTCCAACGCCTCCTGATAAAATCCTACTGCCTTGCTTTGTTCATCGATCTGATTGGCTGAACTAATCGCATCTTTCAGGTTTGTGCCATCCCTTAAGGTTAAATCCACGTAGTAGATCTGGGTACGGTAGCTTTGAGTGGTACTCTTGCCTCTTAGCATTAGTTGCAATGGTAAACATGAAAGCAAGTCACCTGAAGCCGAGCTGTAATAACGTAATCGTGCTGCCAAAGTTCGAATACTATTAAAACCTGTGGTTCTAAAGATGAATGTACCGAATTCATCCGATTCATCGAGATTGACGTAAAGTCTGCCATAAGGTTTACATAGTCCACCTTGAGCCAACGGACATAAATCAGGTGATGGACATGGATGTTGTTCAATGCCATTTTGTCCAAGTCGCTGACAGGTTTCACCATTGCCTGAGCAGATTAATCGTCCAGTTTGTCGGTCAAACAGACTGTACTCTGCCCTTAAATTTAGTTCAGGATCGTTAAAGATCATACGCACTGGAATGCTTCTGAGTTTTTGGTTCGGTGCTTTGGCTCGTAGTTGTTCATCTAATGGGTGCTTGAACCATCCATCTTTCCCTTGAATTTGACTGGTAATGGTAAATTGATCATCTTTTTCAGGGACACGCTTACCATTCTTTTCCACGACCTTGCCAATACTGATACGACCTAGTACGGGTGGTGTAATTGCGAGACCTTTGATCATAATGTATCCTCTATGGAGTTTAAAAGTTAAGCCATAAAAAAACCCTACGTTCCTAGAGGACGTAGGGTTTCTTAATCTGAGCTAGTTGTTTGTGTGGTCTATTGAGACGAGATGTTGAAATATAAAAGCACGGTTTTAACCGTGCTTTCAAATGAATGACTTTAATACTACTGGTCATGCTTTCCTTATTTTTGACTTTTACATTGTGGATAAAGAATGAGTTATCCACCATTCGGATAAATCTGAAAACGCCGTGTACCCACTTTAGTTTGTGGGAACTGCTGGAGGTATTCAGGGTATTGTTTCAATAAAGCCTTAGTGTCTAAGCTGATAGAGTCTTGTGACTTCCTCCATGTCACTGAGCCACCTGTAAACACAGCACGTTCTGCATCTTTCATCATCATTTGTATTTGATGTTTTAATTCATCGAAATACTGTTGGTGTTGTTCAACTTTGTGCCGCTCCTCAAGTAATTGATTAAAGAGATAGTTAGCCTGTTCATTTTGGCTGAGGTCTTCTACGGTCAGAGGTATCTGCTCTGGATAAAGTTGTTGTAAGGCTCTAGCAGCGGAATCCGAAGCATCGACACTCGGTGGAATACCTGATTCCACACATTGCCAGAAGTGACGTTCAGCATTGATGATGTGCTGGATCACGGTTTCATTTCTTGTCACTTTATAGATTTTGGTTTCATGTCCACAGATCAAGGCACAGATATGTGCCGCTTGTTTGCCTGTTACCGCCAGTTGGTGCTGTACTTGGCACAGTACATACAGTGGTACACCATCCCGCCAAAGCTTTGCACCATATTCCCCTACGGTTTTACATTCTAGAATCTGCACTTCATCGCTACCGACTACGGCATAATCCAAATTCGCCAACATAAAGTGTTTGTCTTCATCAGGATGTTGTAGCACGGCATTAACTCGACGGACTTTATGGTTGGTATGCATGCTGTAGTATTCAGCCACCAAAGGTTCAAGCTGTTTCCCCCAATACAACGGTGCATAGCCTGCACTTTCATCTTCAATGTTTTGTTGCATGCGTCCTGTCTTAATCATCCAGAGTTCGAGCATCGACATATAGGGATTCAGTCCGCAGGCCGTTGCAGCATCACTGCTGCCAATGCCTTGCTTTCTGACTTCAAGCCATTGCTGGTAATTGAGTTGCTTGGTGTTAGCTAAGCGTTTAGCAACAGGTGTTCTGCTTTTGCGTGGTTGTTTAGTTTGAGCTGGATTGGATGAATGACGTTTGCTTCGGGTGCCTACTTCGACCTGTTGGGTAGGTGGGGTTGGATTAAGCTGAGGTACATAAGGCAATAAGGGTAGATGGTTTAAAGTATTTTGAATTTGAGTATTACTATTCATTATGAATATTCCTGTATGAATAAAATCGTAAAAGCTAAATTTCAGGCATAAAAAAAGCCACATCTGAGGAATGTGGCGAAGGGTGTTATTGCTTAGGCTAATATAGCTTGCTTAACTGAAACTGAATTTATGCCATCATTCTGAGTGCTTGTTCTAAGCCACGTTGTTTAATCGCAGCCCCTGCTCCGAACCATGCTGAATCGAGGCGATGATCGGTGCTCATGGCACGTCTTTCGTGATCGACGAATTCCGTGATTGAGCATAACAAACCATAAGCGGTGTCTTTGGCTGAACTGAGTTCTGCACCTCGTCCATGTCCGTTAAACATAGTCATGACTTTTGACATGGCACGTCCATTGGGTTCAGTTTTGTTGTCGGCTTTTGATGAGTTTGTTTGATTCGGTATGGCTACATTTCGATAAAACTGAATAATGCTTTCATCCTGTTCAGCGATACTCAGATTAGTATTGTTAAATACCGCATCAAAGTAAGCAGCTGCTTCTTGTTGCGTTACTTTACGTTGACTGAGCTGCTTCATTTCATACATGTGTTCATCCCATGCTCGGACTGAAATGCCCAATTGCTGTTTAACTTTTTCCGCATCGAAACGAGTACTGTGCGGGACTTTGACCACACCTGTGTTGTTCGATCCAGCGTTTTGTGCTTTGAGTGCAATGGCCAAGGTGTTATTACACACCACCCGAATAGACGTGAATTGGGCTGTTGTAGCAAGAGTGCCATCACACGCCGTCGCTAAAAGAATGTAGCCATTGCTGACATCTTTACCTTTCAGTGCTGAGGTCTGTCCAGTTTTGGCTAATGCCCAGAATTTCTTCCCACCTTTGAGTACCCCCGCAGTTTCCAACTCAAAGCCTGATTGTTCAGTTAGATCACGATAGAACTCTAAGATGTCTTTGGGTTGTACTTCTTGAAAGCGTTGACTGACCACCGATAAAGGTGCATGGGTATCAGAACGATACAGCACTCGTTGTTCTTCAAAAGGTAAGATGATGTTTTGTCCGCGTTGGTTTTTCGCCATGTAACTGACATCAGAGGATTCAATACGCCAGTCCATACCTGCTTGTTGCGCCCAAACTTCAATGGGTTGATTGGGTGTGAGTTGATTCCCCAAGCCATGCCAAGGGGTTTGACCTGTGAATGCCATTGTTTCAACTAAATGTGCCATGAGCAGAATTCCTCTATAAAAATAAAGATGTGATGTTTAAAACTTAAAATGCAGTGTGCTTAGGGGTTTTGCAGCAAGGGTTGTTGCAGCTAGCGTTGAGACAGTGATGAATGCGGTAATTCTTTAATCAGCCACGGCAAAGCTTTGTCCGCATTGCAAACATTGGTAATGTTGAGCCGCGTGGTAATGTCGATAAAAGTAATGTTGACTGACCAAGATCAATACGCCCCCTGCAACTACACCAATCAATCCACCGACATACGGGGGAATGCCCGCACTTCTTGCCAGCTTTATTCCAAGTACAGCCATCGTGAAGGGTGAGAAGTTTTCTAGGATTTTTTCAAAATATTGAGGGCCATGCGCTTGTGTGGCTTTCAAGATCACCTGATCTGAATGGCAATAAGGACAATGTACGGGATTCATCATGAATGTCCTCGTCGTGAGTAAAGTGATGACAAGCATTCTCTGTAGGCATAAAAAAACCATGCCCAATATGGGCATGGTTGTTTGCTTGCTTTTGCGCTATACAGTGATACTCGTCCTGAGTTTTGCCGTGTTATTTAAAGCGATAACTTGCTGCACCTTGATCTGTTTCAATATCAACTTTCACAATCGATTCGTAAGAGCAGTTTAAATATAACTCTAAGGCTTGGCCCATTTGGAAATGTGCGGGTAATTGAATGGGATTACGGTAGCGTGCGGTATATCCACAACGTCCATTATTCACATCCACTTTATTCAGTGTGATTGGATTTGCATCGAGTGAACGGATGGTGAGGATCACATAAGTCCGATCGTATAATCCGCCTGGGCTATATTCCGTATTGAGCGTAACTTCCATTCGTTCAGGATTAAATTCAGTACCACATCCCGATAAGCTCAAAGGAAGTATGAGTAGTACAGGCAATAGGAAAGTCTTCAATTTATTCATCATTATTTTATCCTCTATTTGATAAGGCTTGATTTGTGTTTGGACAGTCGTCAGCGATTCATTGCGTTCGCTTGGTGCTGGTTGTTCAAATAGGTAATATGTATCTGAAATTTCTTTATATTGATTTTCCGTCAAAGCGACGCTAGCAGTGCTTCTAAACAACTGCGTGCTTGATTGATCTGCTGCGCCTGTTGTTCAATCAATTGCATCACTGCTGGAGGTAATTGTTGGTATTGGTCAGGATGGAAGTCAGCCATCTTACGACGGTATGCAAGCGTGAGGCTTGGTCGATCTAATTGTTCAGGGGTGATATCAAGTAACTCACACGCAGTGAGTTGTACGGGTGTCAGCTGATGGATCGGTATGAGTCTGCGTTTGAGCTTTGGCTAAAGCACAATATTGATTGAGGAAATCGGCCAACAGACGTATTCCTGCTTTTTCAGGTTGGGCCAAGCTGACTTTGACTGTGCCATTGATCACCAGGTGTTTGCTGAGCAGTCCCATCGAATAGCCAACCGAGCTAATCGATTTCAAGGGATAAGCATTGGCACTGGCAAAGGCTTCTTTGAAGTAGATGCCTTGATCGGTTAAGCACAAGCCATTTTTCCCCTGTCCAAAGACGGTTTCATCGACTAAGACCAAGACTTCTTCAGCGTGGGTTTGTGCAGGTAAATAACTCATCGCACCCAGAATCTTATTCATGGGAATCTGTGGAGCGACATAAATGTTTGGGTCAGCTTGTAGTAAAGCCAACTGAGCAAACTGTTGTTTAAACTGATTAAAGTCCATCATCGATTTTTCACTCTTGTTCCCATGAAGGCCTGATCAAAATATAAATTTCAGTAATTGAAACGGCCACATGATGGCGCGTCCAAAAAGGTAGGCTGCAATTGGTCCACTGTCTTCAATCCGCCAAAGCAGATAAAACCAATACAGCACCGCAATACTGAGATAAGTGATCACTATTTCTTTATTCATGTTTTTTCTTCGCTTTATCTTTGTTTTAACTATTCATTCGGCGCGATCAGTTGCCAACCAATATCAGAGTCGAAGGGCCGTAGATAGATCGTTTGCTCTTGGATAAACGATTGCTTATATTCATCGTCAAAGCGTTCAACATGCACTTGGCAACTGTAAAGGTCATATTTGGAGCTGGTGCCTGTCTGCCCTGCAAATAAATTACCGACTTGGCATTGTTGTAACTTGATCTGTATCACCGAGTGATCTTGGGCATGCAATAGTTGAAGTATGGCATTTGCTTTAGGAATTTCCCGCGCTGCATCTTGTACTCCACAACCCGTTAAACTCCCCAGCAATAACAGGGTGCTGACGACTCCAGTGCTGATACGAGACTTGAGTTGAAATGGTTTGAACATTTTATAGTGCTCCCTCAGTTTCACTCGATGCAGCCTCTAAACTCAGTTGAGTGAGTTCTTCTTCTGTTGGTGGTCTAGATTCCAAGATGGGTTCTGGGGCTTGTTGCTCAGGTTCTCGGTAGTTTTTTAAGCCAAATTGAAACGGTAGTTTTTGTTGAAGTGGATATGGCTGTTTGGAATTGAGGCTTTGATTAGACTCATCTGCAATTAATGGACGGGTGCTTAAATACAGTTGTGAGGGATTAATCGTAGCTAAACGTAGGTAGCGGTCATCATTGTTGTTGTGTTGATAGAGGATGACTTGATCGATGCGGAGTTGTCCTTGTTGCACACTGAAGATAAAACCTAGATAGTTTCGTTTATCTCGTTCATCTCTCAAATTGCCGAGTATGATTTCGGCATCCTTCACTGAGGCACTAAAGATCAGGTTTAAGGTCGAGACCAATGAGGAATAATAATCCGCTGTGGTGGTGGATGAGGCTTGGATGTGCATCACTTGACGATCTACATCATATTGCGCTGAATCTTCCGCTGTGGGACTCAGTACATTGATTGGGATCGGTGCAGCCAAGTAATTTAAGGCATCTTCGAGTCGCCCTAAGTCGACGTTGACCTGAGCCGTGAGTTTTTTATGTTTAGCATTTTCAGCGTGTAGGCGTTGTTGGTACTGCTCCGTGGTTTCAAACTCACCTTTGCCTTGCCCTTCAACAGGAGTTTTAAGAAAACGAGCATGGTTAATCACGAGATCATTCGCACTGGCAAACAGGTCATTGTTTAGAAATTCCTGTAAGGATTGCTGTCCTGGTTTTTCTACTCCCAGCACCAAGATTTGATTTGCTTTGAGTTGCAGTTTGTCTCGGAACTGTTGCAGCGCAGATCGATTGCCTTCTTGAGCATGCAGATAATCACGGAAACCTGAAACATCAGCTTCGGCTAGTTGTTGATTTAAAAATGGTTGTAGAAATTTGGCCTCGACCAGAACAGGTCGATGTGTTGGTTCAAGTCGTTGGCTGAGTGCTGCATTTTCGTCAGGGCGTAAAACTTCAGTGGAAGCATTTTTATTTCCACAGCCGATCAGTAAAAATGATCCGAGCACACAGACAAACAGAGGATGGAGATCCTTCATTTGTTTACCCCAGATAAAATTATTGTTTTATGTATGCTGCTATTGGTTTAGTGATGACAAAGCCATACACAGCACTGGGGTAGATTCAAATCAGGAAATTTTAAAAATTGTATACGCATGAGGCGACTCCTATATGCAGTTAGAAGTTCTACCGAATCACTGTCAATTGATTATGGTGGCAGAACAAGAAGGGGTTGACAGACTGGGCATATAGAACCAGCACGCGCGAACGCGTCCCCCTCCCGTTCTACCGCAAAGGGGGACGAGAAGGTTTCGCACAAGTATCATACTCAGGAAGAATATGAACCTGATACGCTATACGCACGGTCTGTCAAAACCGACTGGCAATGTAGGCCAGCATCGAAAGGATAGCCCCCACTCTGTCTGCCGTCAAGCAGTCAGAGTGGTGTAAATAGATTGGTGTAGAATTCACATACAAAAACTGTCACAACATGTTATTAAACAAAATTTTCAAAATTCAAATCTAAATTTTTTAATTGGTTGTCCGTATATTTTCTAGTATTGCCCTGCAAATAAATACTACAAAATTCAAGTTCATAGCATGATAAAAATATTATAAAATTTAGTAATTAATGATAATTTGTACAAGTTCAAAGGGTAAAATATGCAGTGGAAAAATTTAGAAGAACAGCCAGTGGAATGGTTAGATTTAACTGATGTAGATGAGCTAAAAAAGAGAACAGCTAAAGAGATTAAATCGGAAGCTAAAATTGCCAAAAAATTAATTGCATTGTCTCAAAAATCATCACAACAGCATAACTATCCTGTAATCAGAAACGATCTGGTTTTAAATAAAATGCTGAGCACAATTCAATCAAATCAGTTCGAATCAATTAGAGGGCTGATATCACTTAGCAATGGAAGTAACGAACAACCTAAAGTTTTTCACTTTTTATCAGGAAAAGTAATATCCGACAGTTTTGTAAAAGATATTAAAGACTGCCATTGGAATGACGTACTCTTCTTAAGAAATTCCAAGCAACCTGCAGATACCTTTCATCAACTCAAAAGTGCAATTATCATAATTTTTGGTATTTTTATTGAACATATTATTGGCGATAAATTCCATAATGGTTTAAACCTCGCAATGGCACTAAAGCTTGTAACGAAAGAAATGAGTAGAAATTCAAACTCAAATCAAGAGGTTGAAATAGATATCATTCGTGGACTAATGAAACTTGTAGACAAGTTTGATGAATATAGTCAATCATCTGATGAAGTGGGATTTGAAGAGTTGCTTGTTCAACTTGATATCATTAAGGCATCATTAAAAATTAAGGATGCTAAACAAAAAGAAAAATTTGAAGATCAGTACCAACCTAAAACAGCAGCACTATATCGAATAAGATTCATATTAGAGTTACTTCAAGCAATCATTGATGAATTTATTAATTTAGGAATACTAGATAAGTACAAAATTTCAAGTGCTCAAGAAAATAACAACATTCCTATAGCTACCAATCATCTTTTATTAAATGAGAAAAAATTACTTAGTAGGTTAAATGGTGAAGAGCGTAATCGACGAGCCAATCAAGGTAGAACACAAATAACTCAACGTATTAAACAAAAAATCAAAGAGTTTCTTGGCTCTCTTTCAAGTCAGAAATACAAAAGTATAAATGAAGCAGCAGAAAACTTGAGTCAATTACGAACTAACGAAATAAATAAAATTATCCAAGAGGATCAAGCTTATTACCAACACAACTTTCAATATGATAAGGATAGATATTTTGAACTTATTAGAGACATCTTAAGAGCTGATGAAGCTTTAGAATCAAAATATATACATAAACAAATGAAAAATAATAAATAATTCAGAAAAATTTTTTCTAGGAGAGCTCTCATCTAATTTTTTTTAAAACAGTACATTAATTACAAGCCCAATATTGATGCATGTGACAGATGCATCAATATTTTGAGTGATACTTAATTTCTTCAATTTATATTGATTAAAAGTTGGTAATTATGTACATGAAAATCAATACGATTTCACGGCAAAAATGGCGCAATCAAAAGCCATTTTTAACTCAATCAACGCATGCAAAATTAAGGAATATACTATTAATTACAATAGTTTACTCACAGCATGGCAAGGTATTTATATTCCATAAAACCTGCATTCTCGCTTTGATTCTGAACTTGATACATTTATTTCTTTCGAACATAAATGTTTGTTCTTATATTCAAAAATATCACATGTCTGCTTTATTAGAACAGAAAAAGGTGTACTCATGAATAAGAAGCTAAGAAAAGTAGATGCTCGACTTGCAAAAATTTCCCAAAAAGCACCCAAACCTAAACTAGTAGAGGTTGTTTTAAGTAATTACGCCAGTAATAATTTAAATCGATCTGAAGCAAAAAAAATAAGCTATGAAAGCTTAGATGAAAGAGAAATCTTGTCATTAATTTCTCTCCCAGCGTATGAGCTAAGACCTTCATCTTCACTCGAAAAAAGTTTGATATACAGAGAACATCGCATTAAGAGGATGCTGAATATAACTTACTTCGTAAGAGAATGTCTCAAAGTAAAACAGGTTAGCAGCCACTATCAAGTCAGTTGATAAGTTTAATGGTTTCTTTACATACCCTGATTGGTTTCGTCCTTTTATTCATATTTTTGATGAACTAATAGATACAAATAGAAGGCTACTTGAAGACTTTCAGGTTTGTGAAGAAATCTCATGCTTCTTTGAAGCATTAGACTTGTTGGATAGCGATATTAATTTGTTCGGCCTCTTTGAACAGAAGAAGCAAAATCTGCACTATCTTCAAGTGAGAACCAACTTATTAAATCGTTTTTTTCAACTGATACGTGAGTGTATGAATAGTAACGAGGTCAAAATCGCTATTCAAAAGCGTACCCAAAAGTGTGCTGCTCAATTAAAAGGTTGTCGTAAACTGATAGATGCTTGCTTTGAGCGACATTCAAAGCTCTTAGTGTTACGAATTGACTTTGGATTCAAAGTTCCAGATGAGATTTGGCAAAGTAACTATCACTTTAAAGACCTTAAGCATGAGTTTCACTCTAGAGATAATCTGAAATTGTTAAAGAACTTGCTGAAACAATTCATGAATAACCGTAGGCATAATTCAATTTTGAATAAGATCTTCGCTTACATAATTAAATTTGAACACGGTATCAAGAAAGGGTTTCATGCACACGCGATACTCTTTCTGAATGGTAATGAATGTATGAAAGATGGTTACTACGCAAATCAGATTACAGAATATTGGAATAAGCTCACGCACGGTAATGGCTGCACCTATAACTGCAATAAAGCAAAACACAAATACAAAAGATTAGGTATCGGTATGATTAATCACCTTGATCGTGAAAAGCGTATAGTTTTAGACAAATGTCTTCAATATCTGTGTAAAGCAGATCAATCATTCATATTCAGAGCACTAGATTCCACTGAATATAGAGCCATCCAGAAAAGCCAAAAACCCAAAAAAATTAGCAATGCTGGTCGCCCCCGCAGAGCATCAATTTCATCGTCTGTAATTAAAAAAAGCGGAGGTAAATAATATGTTTAAGAAAAATGATACTCTTCTGCTACAGCGTACATATATCAGTAATTTAGCAAGAATCGCCCAACCTCACATCAGCCCAGTAACACTCGGGCAAGTGAGTGTTGAATTATCAAGTGTCCATTTGCCTAGTCTAGCTAGTTCTGAAAATGGCTATCAGAATATTAAAGCTTTGTCTCAAAATATTGACAAGCTTATAAAATCCTTGCACATGGCACATCATTTACCTTGGGTGAATGGGAGCATGAACTTAATGCTACACCCAAAACTATTCCTATGTATTGAATTAGCAAAGCGATATGGATTAGTTGAACAAAATCTTTTTTACGGAACTGATCCAATAAAGGCTTCTTGGTTCATTCGTGAATATCAGGATTCTCAGCATACTCATTATTTCAATGAGTTGAAAAAGACTTGGGAACATACTCTAAAGTTGAGTGAACAAGAACTTAGTCACTCTCTAAAATTAGTTAATAAAGTAGCAAATGGGTTTGCACTTCATGAGTTCATATCCATAATCGATTCATCCCCAATTAACTCCCTTCATTTAAATGAGTTTATTGAGGATGTAAAGAATGGATTCATAGTTAATATGAAGGAAGACGAATTACTGGCGATTTTCCTGAAAAAAGAGCCTCTTCCCAATAGACAGATGAGATTACGTTTTATCATTTTGTTAAAACGTGATTTCTTGGACAGCCCTGCACATCTGACCGACTTAAGTTCTTTTGAAAAGATTAAATTATCTGTTGAACAAACACACAGTTACCAAATCCTCTATGATCCATCTCTGTTGAATGGCTATATGCAGAGTAATCTTTTTCATAAAAAAACTCAGTCATTTAAAGAACAGATCAAGCAACTTAGAGTCTATCTTACGGGGACTGATGTTTTATACAGGATTGGAGGAGAAGAACCGACATTTCGAGTCTTGTATACGAAAGTCAACTCTTAATGATTGAGAGGTATTTTTGATGGGTGCGTTCCAGTTAAATACTACTGATTACCTATTCATGAAATATCGATCTATGACTGTCGAATTAATGATAATAGTACAAGACTATTATCCTCATTTAAGTAAGGCAGAAGCACTGAGAAAAGCAAATAATCAAGAATTTCCTTTCTCAGTTTTTAAAATAGATTCAAGCAAACGTGCACCATTTCTGGTACACATTAAAGACTTGGCTGATATCCTTGATAAAAAATATTCAGAAGCTGCTAATGATTTTGCTACGTTTCATCGATGAGGCGTAGTACCTCCTCTAACTGTATAACATCCCTTCTCGCCTTCACTGACACATAACGCTGTAAACTGCTCCAAGAGTCATGCAAACTCACTTTCTGAATCTCAGGAATAGTAAAACTCTGTTCTGCTAAGCGTGTACAACCTTCATGTCTCAAATCATGAAAGCGTAGATCATCAATACCCAACATTTTACAAGCTTCTCTGAACTCTTTGCCTAAGCTTTTAGGATTCAATGGCAGCAATAAGTTTTCATCATGCCCAAGCTTCAACATCCGTTCACGAACTTCTGACTGCTTTAATCTTTTTATCATTTCCTTACAAGGATCAAGAACATCAAATGATTTATGATTACCTTTAGAGCCATTTGGATTTTTTAGATCATGCACTTTCCATGTTGAGTGATGTGAATCATAATCTCGAAGAAATAATCGTGTTAATTCAGCTTCACGTCTGCATGAGAAAATAGCAAACCACATAATCAAATGCATTGGGTACTTAGAACCGTAACGGTTTAGCTTCCATCGCTCTGTAAAATACTTCGTCAATGCAATCAGCTCATCCGTTGAAGGAAGTCGGTCTCTTTTTTGACTAGAGGATATTTGACGTGTTTTTCTTAACTGTGCCGTAGCCTTATCAAAACCATTTAAATCAATATCCATTTCCCACATAACCGCAGCATGAGAAAGCACACCACGGATATGTAAAAGCTCATGTTGCTGCGTACTAGTCGCAATAGGCTCAAGTTCTAGATGAGGGACTCCCCCCTTCCTTAAAGCAACATGCTCGGCCAAATGTACTGATTTTATTTTTGTGATAATATTGCGCGCAATTGGTAGCTTCTTAATTAAGAGCAGAGAATAGCGTTTCGTCCTTCCGTACTCGCTCCCGACTTCATCCAAATATTTATCTATGGCATCTGCTAAGGTCAGGTCAATGAGCTTTTCTTTGCCAAGCAAAATATCAGGATTTTCTTGAATTTCGACTTCTCGTTTCTTAACCCAGTTTTCAGCTAACTTCTTTGAATGAAATGTTTTACTTTCAGAGAAAGTAGGAAAGCCCTTTCGATTGATTCGAATCGCAGCACGATAGTTAACTTTACCATCTGCACCTTTCCTAGCTGTAATTGACCCCATAATTTACACCATAACCTGTTTTTTTGATTATGGTGTAAAATTTGGTGTAAATGCAAACCGATTAGCCCACCTAAACATAGGTTAAAACAGATTCGCGCAGGTTGCGAAATACAGATTAAAGGTATGATTTTTAATGACTATTATCAAAAACATTGAAAACACTCAATCTCCGCGAATCAGTGTTGCCCCAATGATGGATTGGACAACAAAAGATTATCGTTTCTTTGCTCGTTTATTTAATCCAAATGTAGTGCTTTACACTGAGATGGTGACTACAGGTGCAATTATTTATGGCGGTGCAAATCGTCATTTGGATTTTAATCAGCAAGAACACCCAATCGTGTTACAGCTGGGTGGTTCAAATCCACAGGAGCTAGCAACTTGCACTAAAATGGCTGAAGATTGGGGATATAACGAAGTCAATCTAAATGTCGGCTGTCCGAGTGATCGTGTTCAAAATAATAAAATTGGTGCCTGTCTAATGGCAGAACCAAATCTAGTTGCAGAATGCATTCACAGTATGCAAAAAGCCGTCTCAATTCCTGTCACGGTAAAACATCGTATTGGAATTGATGATATGCAGTCTTATGAAGAAATGCTGCACTTCGTCGATACTGTAGCAGCTACAGGATGTACGCATTTTATCGTGCATGCACGCATTGCGATCTTGCAAGGTTTGTCACCCAAAGAAAACCGTGAAGTTCCGCCTCTGCGTTACGAGGACGTGTATCGTCTCAAGCTAGAACGCCCGCACCTCACTATTGAAATCAATGGTGGCATCAAAACTTTTGAAGAAACCAAACAACACTTACAACATGTCGATGGTGTAATGATTGGTCGCGAGGCATATCACAACCCTTATTTACTAGCTGAGTTGGGACAACTTTGGAATTTGGATGCACCCGATCGTTTTGACATCATGCAACAAATGATGCCTTATATTCATCAACGTGTTGCTGAAGGTGCTCCCCTTTCTATTATCACTCGCCATATTCTAGGATTATTTCAAAATCTTCCTGGTGCACGTAAGTGGCGCCAATCTCTCAGTGGTGGTAATGCAAAGACCATAACTGATATCGAAAATGCGATTCAAAATATTCAAGCAGCAATGCAAAGAACTGAAGATTATCTTCGAGAGCATCAAGTTTGATTGATGCTCAAAAACACCAACTCCATCACATTAAGAAACATCATTTTACAAATATTAAAATTTAAATTTTCACTTTTATAAACTACTTAAAATTAAGAAAATCTTCATTAAGTTTTTCTCCTAAGTTCATTATCAATAGCTTAAATTGTTATATTATTACATTACATTTTAGTCTTTTTAAGATTTATCGCTTACTATGTGCCGCGTACAGATTCTGGCACACGTTCAGTTGTTTTGAAAATGCGGTAGAGATTTACAATGATTTATGATGTTCCCTCAGTTGACCACAGCATGATGCACCCACCTGCACAACAGTTGGTCATCCCTTATCGAGAAATGCCAAAACCAGCATCAATACACACAATTGATGTCGACAAATTTTCTCAAAAGCTCACCAAACGAGCATCATATCGAAGTTCATCTCAATGTGCTAAATTCGTTAGAATTGCATTGCAATCCGCAGGAGCAAAAATTGTTCAGCATCCTGTAGCAGCATCGGATTGGGGACGTACTCTTCAACAAATTGGCTATCAAAAAATCAAACCAGAGTTTAACAACCCGCAACCTGGCGATATCTATATTATCCATCGCACTAAAAAACATCGTTATGGACATATTGCTGGCTTTACAGGTTCACAATGGGTCTCAGACTTCAAGCAAACCAGTTATGATGTTTATAAAGACCCTAACGTGACTTATAGCTATTACCGTTTAGCACCGCAGTACCCACAAGTTTAAATTTCAGGGCTTTCCTAAGCCCTCATCTTATCGAGTTTTTTCAGTACTTCAGCCACAGCAACCATTGCAAAACTCGATGTTACTACAACCGCCGAACCATAACCGCCACAGCGCAATCCTGAGCCTGGATTAAACAAAGCACCGCTTTGTCCAGGCGCAAGATGAGGGCTCTGCCCGAGTGACGTAGGACAGACATCAGCACTTGAAAACGGATTGTCAATAGAATAGACGCAAGTTATTCCAAATTTTTCTTTTGGCTTTTTGCAAATACCTTTTGAACGAAGTTGAGCACGTAACTTAGCAAGCATTGGATCTTGTTCTGTTTTCGATAAGTCTGCAACGCGTATTTTAAGTGGATCAAGCTTACCACCAGCTCCACCAGACACGATTAACGGAATCTTGTTAAAACGACAATGTAGCATTAACGCCAGCTTGGCTTTGACATCATCAATACAATCTAAAATGATATCAGGAACGGGATCTAGAACTTCTTTGACATTCTCAGGTGTCAAATAGTCATCAATTACATTCACTTTAATACGTGGATTGATCTGTCTGCAACGCTCTGCCATGACTTCAATTTTTTCTTGTCCTAAAGTAGAAGTCATCGCAGGCAATTGACGATTGATATTTGATGCAGCAACGACATCCATATCCACTAAAGTTAGCTCACCAATTCCTGAACGAGCGAGAGCTTCCACTGCCCAACTGCCTACACCACCTATACCAATCACCATGATATGACTAGTTTCATAATGACTAAATGAACTTTCTCCATAAATTTTAGCCACACCAGCGAAACGGCGGTCATATTCATCATTTTGGAGATCAGTCATCGTAAAAAATTCTACAGCTAAGAGTTAAGCAGCTATTTTAGCGTGTTTATCCAAATTTAGGCTACATTGATGATACTTGTGCATGCTGTCGACGACTCAAACCAATCAAGACTAAAAGCACAACAAAGGTGAGTGAAAGCGCCAATAAATTTGCATTATTCCATCCCAGACTAGTGAGGATTGGTGCAGGTAAAAAAGCACCGAAAGTGGCGAACAATGCAATCACCGTTTCATTGATTCCTTGAACACGATGCTTTTGTTGTTCTTCCAATCCAGCCAATAATGTCGAAGCACCAGAATAAGCAAAGTTCCATCCCACACCTAAAACAATCAAAGCGATATTAATAAAGATACCTGCTTGCCCCATCATCGGTATAAATGCAGACAACATTAATAAAATAAAACCCGTATAAATAATCGTATGGGTTCCCCAACGTTGAATGAGCTTTGACACAAAGAATGATGGGACAAACATTGCCAAAACATGCAACTGGATTGAAATTGATGCGTAATGAAAAGAGTGATGTTCTTTTAAATGCAAAGACGACATAATCATCATCACATTCATAATATAGTATGCAAATGCTCCACTAATAATCGCAGCAACAACCAGATGCTTTGACATTTTTACTCGATTCAGCGATTCAACCTTTGGCTGTGGAGTTTGTTGTAATTTGTGTTTTGAATGCCATATATACAAAATCGGCGATAACAACAAAGCCAATCCGCAGAAGATCAAATAAATTGCTGTGAAATCTGGCAATCCCTTCACTTTCTGAAATTGAATGGCTAATACAGGTGCTATTACAGCTGCCACTACACCACCTGAAATCACCAATGCAGTCGCTTTGGGGATTAATTCAGATGACAAACGATCAGATGCTGCGAAACGATAAAAACTCGCTGTAGATAGAAAAAGCCCAAGCGAAAAATGTGTCAGACACAGCAGCCAAAAATCTTGTTTTAATAAAGCTTGATATCCCCAAAAACCAGCGGCAAATAAGCAGAGTACACCAAACTGAAATACTACATGACGCCCCCATCGTTTCATCAGAAATGAAAAAATAAAGGTTGTTAGTAACATCGCCAAAAATTGCAAACCATAAGGAACTGTCGCTAAAGCCTGCGTAGGTGCAAGCTTTAAACCGACGATAGCAGAAACCGTAACCGACAATACTGCGGCAATTAGATTGAATGCTTGTGCAATGAGTAGGTAATACACATATTTAGGTAACTGATTCAATGCCATCGTTCCATGAGATTTAACTCAGATACCATACTGCTAAAACATTTAAACTCAAATAAAAAGATGAAAATCTAATTTTCATCTTTTTATTGATTCGTAATCCATTTGAAATTAAGCAGCAATTAAATTTCGAAGCACGTAATGCAAAATACCACCTGCTTTGAAATACTCCACTTCATTTAAGGTATCAATACGACATAACACTTTAAATTGGTCTTGGCTACCATCTTCGCGCATCACACTCACATCTAAAGTTTGATGGGGTTGAATATCATCAGATAAACCATGAATAGAAATTACTTCACGTCCCGTCAGATTTAGAGTTTGACGAGTCTGCCCATCAACAAACTGTAACGGCAACACCCCCATACCAACTAAATTCGAACGATGGATACGCTCAAAACTTTCGGCTATCACCGCTTTAATCCCAAGAAGATTAGTTCCTTTTGCAGCCCAATCACGAGATGAACCTGTACCGTACTCTTTACCTGCAATAATCACTAATGGCGTTTTATCCTGCTGATAACGCATCGATGCATCATAAATTGCCAATTTCTCATTGCTTGGGA
This sequence comes from Acinetobacter sp. SK-43, assembly GCF_015351505.1. Taxonomy (NCBI): domain Bacteria; kingdom Pseudomonadati; phylum Pseudomonadota; class Gammaproteobacteria; order Moraxellales; family Moraxellaceae; genus Acinetobacter; species Acinetobacter sp. SK-43. Next base: position 53,587 of record NZ_JADKPY010000022.1, on the reverse strand, counting down.
TATAAATCGTATTTCCCCCTTCCTCACCACCGAGCATTTCATTTTTGATACGGATATTGGCAAATGTACCTCGCATCATCACTTCATGATTACCGCGTCGTGAACCATAAGAGTTAAAGTCTTTTGCATCTACGCCCTGCTCTTGCAAATAGCGTCCAGCTGGACTGTCTTTTTTAATATTCCCCGCTGGTGATATGTGATCAGTCGTCACCGAATCGCCAAGTACAGCCAAAATCCGTGCTTGCTCAATATTGGTAATTTTTGGTGGAGCTTGGCTAATCGTTTCGAAGAATGGTGGATGGCGAATATAAGTCGAGTCACTTTGCCATGCATAGGTTTGACTTTGTGGAATTTGAATCGCCTGCCATGTTTCATCTCCATCAAATACTGCTGCATATTCTTTATGGAACATGTCAGTGTTTACTTTTTGCAGCACCTGATCAATTTCTGCCTGACTAGGCCAAATGTCTTTTAAGTAAATATCTTCGCCATTGTTACCTTGCCCAATCGGTTGAGTGGTGAGATCGGTACGGATATTTCCTGCTAAACCATAAGCAACAACCAAAGGGGGTGATGCAAGCCAATTGGTTTTCACTAAAGGATGTACCCGCCCTTCAAAATTTCGATTGCCAGAAAGTACAGAAGCGACATTTAAATCCTGACATTGAATGGCCTCCTCAACAGCTTCAGGCAATGGCCCAGAGTTCCCAATACATGTGGTGCAGCCATAACCCACTAGATTATAGCCAAGCTGATCCAAATACGGCGTCAAACCAGCCGCAGCTAAGTAATCTGTGACAACTTTAGAACCGGGTGCAAGTGAGCTTTTTACCCATGGTTTACGCTGTAAGCCTTTTTCTACAGCTTTCTTTGCTAATAAACCTGCGGCAAGCATCACGCTTGGATTGGATGTATTGGTACAAGAAGTAATTGCAGAAATCACCACATCACCATGATTTAACTGAAAGCTTTGACCATCCAATGTGCAAGTTGGACTGTCATGAGGTAGATTGGCTTGTTTAGATGCAACCGCAGTTCCACCACCACCTTCATTTTCTAAGTTTTCTTTTGCTTCTTTGGCAGGCTTTAATGTGAGCTCCATCAGCGCATTAAAGGTTTTTGGAACATCTGAAAGTAAAACTCGATCTTGAGGTCGTTTCGGACCCGCTAAACTCGCTTGCACCGTACTCATATCGAGACTTAAGGTATCTGTAAAAATCGGTTCATCACCTGCATTTCTCCATAAACCTTGTTCTTTGCTATAAGCTTCAACCAAGTCAATACGATCTTGTTGACGACCTGTCAGTGCCAAATATCCGAGTGTGACCTCGTCTATTGGAAAGAAACCACAAGTTGCACCATATTCAGGTGCCATATTGGCAATCGTCGCTCGGTCAGCTAAAGGTAAATCAGCTAGACCATCTCCATAAAATTCGACAAACTTTCCAACGACGCCCTTTTGACGCAACATTTGAGTAATGGTCAGCACTAAATCTGTAGCAGTGATTCCTTCATTTAGCTTGCCAGTCAATTTAAATCCAATCACTTCTGGAATTAACATTGACACGGGTTGTCCTAACATTGCAGCTTCAGCCTCAATACCACCTACACCCCATCCCAAAACACCTAAGCCATTAATCATCGTGGTATGAGAGTCTGTTCCAACCAAGGTATCAGGAAAGGCAAATGTCTCACCATCATCGTCACCTAACCAAACCGCTTGAGCCAAATACTCCAAATTGACTTGGTGACAGATACCTGTACCTGGTGGGACGACGCTGAAATTGTTAAATGCAGATTGCCCCCAACGCAGGAATTGATAACGCTCACCGTTACGCTGCATCTCGATTTCAACATTTTCCGCAAAGGCATTTTCATCTGCAAAATGATCGACCATCACGGAGTGGTCAATTACCAAATCCACAGGAGATAAAGGATTAATTCGATTTGGATCACCGCCTGCTTGTGCCATTGCAGCTCGCATCGCGGCTAAGTCAACCACAGCAGGTACGCCTGTAAAATCTTGCATCAGTACACGCGCTGGACGATATTGAATTTCTTGCTCTGAAGATTTTGTTTTTTGCCAATCTACTAGAGCTTGCATATGCTCCACTTTTACACTTTTTTGATCTTCAAATCGCAATAAATTTTCCAGTAAAACCTTGAGGGATTTCGGTAATCTATCGATGTTACCAAGCGTTTGAGCAGCATTAGACAAACTAAAAATTTGATAAGATTTGGAAGCAACAGTTATGGTTTTTAATGCATTAAAACTATTGATTTTGCTATATCTGGCCATTAGGTTACCCTCCCAGCATTGGCGAGTTTGATTATTATCAAGCTGTCTATTTAATGTACCCTTGTTTTAAAATGCTTATGTTCCCTTTTAGTTATCTTATTATTGGGAATGCTTTCTTATTCTTCTAAAAATCCAGATGTAGAGCGACCAAAGAGTTTTTCCACAATTGTTGTGTCAGTGTTTCTTTCGATAGTCCAAGCGTTTGTGCCAAACTCTCTAACACATAAGGCAAATTCACAGGTGTGTTTCGAGTACGCTGTTCTGTAGAGGTTTGACAGCATAGTGGTGTCATATCTGGACAATCGGTTTCAATCACCAAATGTTCAGCGCCTATAGCCTGCACAACTTGATGTAATTTTTTTGCATTCGGATTAGTAATTTGCCCAGTTATACCAATTTTAAAACCGAGTTTGATCAGCGCTTTGGCTTCCTCAACGCCACCACTAAAAGCATGGGCTATACCACCTAATTTGAATTTTTGTGCTTTTAAAATAGCTAGGCTTTCCGCGTGGGCTTTGCGGATATGCAATAACACTGGTTTTTGATACCGAGTTGCCAACTCAAGTTGAGCATTAAAATAGTCTTGTTGCTTGGCAAACAATTCAGGTTGTTTATGTTCTTTTAAAAAAGTATCTAAACCAATTTCCCCGACCGCAACACAGTCATATTGTTGTAAGACCTGTTCGAGTCGATGTAGATGGGATGACTGATGCTGTTCAATATAAAATGGATGTAAGCCTGGAGCTAAATAGGATTGCGGGACATTTTCCCAAGCTTTTAATTGTTGGTGAGTTTGAATAAGTTCATCAAACCGAGATTCAATAAAACCAATTAGTACTAAAGCTTCGACCCCAACCTGCTTTGCCTGAATAGCCAGTTGTTGCCGATCATGATCAAAATCGGCAACATCAAAATGGGTATGAGTATCGAAAAGTTGCATTAAGACGTACTTTTGTCAGTTGCGACGACAGTAGAAGCCGCTGGCGTCTCAACTTTTGGCAAATACTCAGGTTTCAATACACCCTGTAATTGATCAAAAGGAATCACCAAACGTGGCAGCCCGACCACATAAGGACCAATTTCATATTCTCCATATTGCAAGATCAAACCTTGCTCACCCAAAAAGTAATTGTCTGTTACTTGGAATGGCCATGCCTGTTCATATTCATCAGCTGTATTGGCAAGTTTTGAATCAATCACCCATGTTTTAAACGCATCATGTGCAAGCTTATCAAGTTTTGCTTTTTGCTTAGGTAGAAGCAAATCATTGAGCTGAACTTGTTTTTGGTTTTTCAAATCAAAATTATAGTAACGTTGAGCAGTAGAACCATGTGCACCACCCAAGTAACTACTACTGTTCAAAACTACAGTTGCCAATGTGCCTTTGGACTGCAAAATCTTAGGTTTAATCATCAAACTAATTTGATGGCTACTACTTAATGCTTTCAATTCTTCATCGATTTTAATAAAAGCATTTGCATATTGCTGAGCTTGAACATCTAAATGATTGGTTTGCTCACTGCCTTGCGCTGTAGATGAAGCCTGATCTGCATCAACGATTTCTAACATTTTGCTGAGTTGATCTAAAATTTCTTGATCAAGTAATTGGTCTATAAATGGAAAATTACTTTGCAGGCGTTCAACCGTAAAATCTGGACATGTGTTGCCGTTACATTCAGGCAAAGTCACCGCTAGTTTTACCGTTTCACCACGTAGAACAGGCTCTGAGGTCTGATTCACAACTGGATCTTGTGGCTTATCTTCTGGCTCTTTAGGTTCTGATTTTGGTTGACATGCTGCAAGCAAAACAGCACATGCAAGAATGCTAAATTGAAAAACTTTTTTCATCTAAAACCTACAAGCATTGTTATGACACAAGAGAATTTAAATGCTATCGAACTTATGCAAAATTCGCCATAAGTACATGCAATTTCTATACGAAAATCAGTGCTGAGTATTTAACAACTGCTAAAACATTTGCTGATATATTTCAGGCTGTAACATCTGTTTACTTTGTTCTGTCGTTAAATAAATATCAAGCTGTGGCGCATCTTTACTGATTTGATTCGCTCGGTAATGCAAACCAATCCCCTCGCCATCAAAGAACCAATCTGATTGACCCCAATATAATTTTTTAGGGATTTGTTTTTTAACTTCGTCAGACTGCTTTTCAATCCATTTTTGATAATGAGTTTGAACGATCTCATTCATCGCATTTTGCTGATTTTTTTGAATCACATCGAGGACGGTTAAATTCTTCTGCAACTTACGATCAGCGACAAAAAAGTAATAACGATCTTTGACCGCAATATCTTCTTGTTTAGTATCTACACCAATCTGTAACAGTACATACTGATTACGTTGTGAAGCAATACGCGTATTCATGCGCAATTCATAGGTCTTATTTTTAGAATATTTTTCCTGCCACTCATCTGACTTTTTAACATAGGCATTAATCGCCTGCTGCAATGTCAAATTCTGATTTTGTTCAATTTGTTGCTGGATGACGTTGGCTTGATTCTTTGCAATCCATGTATTTAGCCATTCATCTTGCGTTTTTATCGTTTGAATATCGAGATCAATACAATTCTTCTTTTCACAAAAAGGCAATGCATACTCAGCCTTTGCTTCCTTCATATTTAAATAAGGTAAAACTTCTGCTTTTTCTAAATTTGTAGTTTGTTGTTCAGTCTTGTCTACTGATTCAGCTTCATTCTTTTGGGGTTGATCACATGCCGTTAAAGCCATCACACTAACAATCAAACTAGCGCCAAGAAATGGTTTTAAAATATTCATATCTTTCATCCCTTTATTTTTTTAATTCCTCCCTTTTTAAAGAGAGAAGTATCACAAACTCAAATCTATAAGACTTGTGACAAAGTCCCTCTTATCTAAAGAGGGACTTAAAAAGGCTTTTAGTGTTCACGTGTGTTACGGAACTGGATATCAGGCCAACGCTCTTGCATTAACTGTAAATTAACACGGCTTGGTGCAAGATAAGTTAAATGACCACCACCATCTACTGATAATTGATCATGCGCTTTTTTCTTAAATTCATTGAGAATCTTTTCATCATCACAATGAATCCAACGCACGGTATGAACACTTACAGGCTCATAAATACAGTCAACTTTATATTCCTCTTTCAATCGGTATGCGACCACATCAAACTGTAGTACCCCAACTGCACCAACAATCAGATCGTTACTGATTTGTGGCATGAACACCTGAGTCGCCCCTTCTTCAGACAACTCTTTCAAACCTTTCTGCAATTGCTTAGATTTTAAAGGATCACGTAAACGAACACGGCGGAACATTTCTGGTGCAAAGTGTGGAATACCCGTGAAATGAAGTTTTTCACCGCTGGTAAAGGTATCACCGATCTGGATGGTACCGTGGTTATGCAAACCGATAATATCACCAGGCCAAGCTTCTTCAAGATGTTCGCGCTCACCCGCAAGGAAGGTTAATGCATCACTAATACGTACATCTTTACCTATACGCACATGATTCATTTTTAAACCTTTTTCATACTTACCTGAACAAATACGCATAAAGGCAATACGGTCACGGTGTTTCGGATCCATATTGGCTTGGATTTTAAATACAAAGCCTGTAAATCCTTCTTCGTTGGCATCTACAGTTCGCTCTTGAGTTGGATGCGCTTTAGGTTCTGGTGCCCAATTAATAAATGCATCAAGTACATGATCAACAGCAAAGTTACCTAATGCCGTACCAAAAAGTACTGGCGTTTGTTTACCTTGTAAGAATAATTCACGATCCAGCGGCTCATTTGCCATTTGAACCAATTCGAGTGATTCCTCGAAAGAAGCCCATGCCAACTCACCAACTTTCTCACGAATGTCTGCATGATCATAACCATCACGTACCTCAATGTCCGTAATGGTTGAACCGAAACCAGCTTTATAGACATACAATTTGTTTTCAAGCAAATTGTAAACTCCAGCAAAGTCACGTCCCATACCTAAAGGCCATGTAATTGGTACACAACGAATATTGAGGACATTTTCAATTTCATCCAGTAACTCTAACGGCTCGCGGATTTCGCGGTCCATTTTGTTCACAAATGAAATGATCGGTGTATCGCGCATACGACACACTTCCATCAATTTAATGGTTCGTTCTTCGACACCTTTCGCACCATCGATCACCATGAGTGCTGAGTCAACTGCAGTCAAAGTACGATATGTATCTTCCGAGAAGTCTTCGTGTCCTGGTGTATCCAGTAAGTTAATCGTATGGTTTTTATAAGGGAACTGCATCACAGACGTGGTAATCGAGATTCCACGTTCTTTTTCCATTTCCATCCAGTCAGATGTCGCTGAACGGTCTGACTTACGGCTTTTGACCATACCCGCAACCTGAATGGCTTTACCCCATAACAACAGTTTCTCAGTCATGGTGGTCTTACCCGCATCGGGGTGGGAAATGATCGCAAATGTGCGTCGTTGGGCAACTTGTGCCGCTAATTCATCTTTAAAACTCATGAGAAAAATCTTCAATATGTACACAGTTATGTACACATTGCTTAATATGTACCTTAACTGAAAAAGTGAGAATTCAAAATTGGCGCAATTGTAGCAGATTTAGAAGACTTGTTTATTGATTGTTGATAGGTCTTGTTTTATCCACAACTTCGATTGTTTTTGAGACATAAAAACTTCTCAACAGTATTTCCATTAACGAATCAAGTTCAATATTAATTCCCTTAAACATTGAGTGAGAACAACTCAATTCAAAATGGGCTATTTTAAGATTGATATAAAACTGGTTACTATACGTGCATATTTATGGATAACTGCAATAATTTCTTATCTCTATACGAGTCAAAACATGTCACAACAAGATTATGAAAATGGACTAAAAGTTCGCACTGAAGTTATGGGTGAAAGCTTTGTCAAACGTGCTCAAGACAACACTGTTCCTTTTACTCAACCACTCCAAGATTGGATTAATGAGCATGCTTGGGGATCAACTTGGCAACGTGAAGGTGTATTGCCACGTAAATACCGCTCATTGGTCACCATTGCATTTTTAACTGCACTCAAAAGCCCAACTGAGCTAAAAGGTCATATTCGTGGTGCTTTAAACAATGGGGCGAGTGTTGAAGAGATACAAGAAGTCTTATTGCATAGCCTTCCATACTGTGGCGCTCCAGCGACGCAAGAGGCATTTCGTGCTGCGCTCGAAGTGATCAATGAATATCAATCTAACCCTTAAGATTCATATCATTTAATCTTGCTCTAAAAAGAATGCCGAACAACCTAGATTCGGCATTTTTATATCCTAAATCCCACTAAATTACGTCCAATATCAATCAAATACGCCTCCAATTTCATTAATAAACTTTTTGCCATCACCTTTAATATCTGAACTTATTAACATGTTCGGAAAGATGCCGAATATTTTAGATGAAATGGAGTACAACATTGAGCAAGAAAATAGAACCCAATCATGATGGTATACAATTTCCAATTCGATCAGGAAAAAAAACTCCAAGCACCACTCACACAGCAAAACAAATTCTAAAAGCCGCACTACAAAGTGTAAATTCCCCTTATGTTTTACAACTAAATAATGAGAAGAAATGGAGAAAAAATTATCCAATTTATTTCCATGAATTAGTTAAAACAGGTATTGAATCTGTCAACAATCCCCTTCTCATCGCTCAGAAAGGATTAGACAAAGCCAAAGAGTTATTCACTTTCAATAGAGCAGAACAAAGTCATACTTTGTCTGATGCAATGATCAAGATTAAGGATCAACCCTTTGAGCAGTTCATCTTGAAAGGTAAAGGCGATGCGACGATAGAACCGTGGTTTATCCCTTATCAAGGTCAGAAATTACAAGGTGACGCTTTACTACAACAAATCGATCTTTGGGAGCAGCAAAAGGTCATTGAGCCAACGCATGCCAAAGCTCTACGCTTACTCAATCAACATCCTGAATGGTTTGATTTATCTAATCGCACCATGGTGTTGTTTGGCGCAGGCTCTGAAGCTGGACCATTAAGTTGGTTAGCAAAATGGCGCGCCAATATTGTTGCTATTGATTTACCTCAACCCAAAATTTGGGAAAAAATTACTAAAGTCATAGAACAAGGTAATGCAACGCTTATCGCTCCACAACACACAAACGCAAATGGAACACAACAACTCGGGGCGAATTTACTCACTCAAACTCCAGAAATTGCAAATTGGTTAAATAGCTTTGAACAAAGCTTAGATTTAGCTGGGATCGCCTATTTAGATGGGGAAAAACATGTACGTGTTTCCATGGCAATGATTAGTATCATGGAGCAAGTGAGCCAACATAAGCCTGATAGCAGTATTATGTTTATGCTGACCCCAACCGATATTTATGCGATTCCCAAAACAGTGGTGAATTCCATTCAATCTCGTATAAAACAGCGTCCTGTAGCTGAAAAAATTCTGACTAAATCTATTCACAAAATTTCGCTATCTAACTTTTTTAAGCCGAATTTCAATCAGTTGATTGAATGTGATAATGGTCAGCAATATGGTATTTCAGATTGTATGGTGATTGAACAAGGGCCAAACTATGCCTTGGCAAAACGATTACAGCAATGGTTTGCAATTACTACACGAGCTCGTGGTCAGAAAACAGTGATTAATATTGCTCCATCCACTACAACTCACTCTGTCGTAAAGAATCCTATCCTCAAAGCTGCTTTTTCTGGTGCTGATTTATTTAAAGTTGAGACTTTTAGCCCTGAAACCACCAATGCAATTATGGCAGCCTTATGGGTTCATGATTTAAACAATCCAGAAAGTGCAACCAATCCTAAAAAAGTATTGGATCATCCACTTGATCTCATCATGGAAAATGCTAATCACGGTGGTTTATGGCACGTTCCATATCTTGCTAGAACAGCATTACCATTTGCAGCAGCTTATGGTTGGATGAGAGAAAAGTTTTAACTCATAAACGAATGCATTAAATTTAAAAAAAACGAACCGCTCAATTGAAATGAGCAGTTCGTTTTAAAAATTCATCACATCACAAACATCGAGTAAAGTTTATTTTACAAACTTCTTTGGTTCACACGTTTAGACAACTCTTCAGCAGATTCTTTGCGTTCAGAATAACGATCTGTCAAATACTTGCTTTGTCCTCGTGTAAGAAGTGTAAATTTATAAAGCTCTTCCATCACATCAACAATTCGATCGTAATATGCAGAAGGTTTCATACGCCCATCTTCTTCAAACTCTAAAAATGCTTTTGGAATAGAAGATTGGTTCGGTATGGTAATCATCCGCATCCAACGACCAAGTATGCGCATTTGATTTACACTGTTAAATGACTGTGATCCCCCACTGACCTGCATCAGAGCAAGCGTTTTACCTTGCGTTGCACGAATCGCACCGCCCGCGAGAGGAATCCAATCAATTTGAGACTTAAAGATTGAACTCATCGAACCGTGGCGTTCAGGTGAACACCAAACCATACCTTCAGCCCAAGCCAATAATTCATGTAGCTCTTTCACTTTCGGATGTTCAGTATCTGCATCTTCTGGCAGAGGCAATCCTTTAGGATGAAAAATTTTAACCTCAGCACCAAATTGCTCTAAGATTCTCCCTGCTTCCATCACAGCTAAGCGACTGTAAGAACGCTCACGATTAGAACCATACAACAATAAAATTCTTGGAGCATGGTCTAACGCTTTTGCCTGTACTTTCTCTAAAGTAGGCTGATCAAGCAGACTCATATCAATATTTGGAAGACTCATCACCATTACACCGATTTAAAATACTTTTTTCTTAACCACAAGGACACACTAACTAAAGCAATCAATACAGGAACTTCAACCAAAGGACCGATCACTGTAGTGAATGCCACTGGCGAAGCTAATCCAAATGTTGCAATAGCGACAGCTAACGCCAATTCAAAATTGTTGCCTGCTGCAGTAAACGAAATTGCAGTGGTTTTAGGATAGTCATTGCCCATCCATTTGCTCATAAAGAAGCTAATGAAGAACATCACCACAAAGTAAATCGTCAGAGGGATTGCAATACGGATTACATCCAAAGGTAAGCTCACAACATCACTACCTTTCAAACTAAACATCGCGACAATTGTGAAAAGTAAAGCAAGCAGACTCAAAGGACTAATTTTTGGTAAAAAAACAGTTTGATACCAATTTAAGCCTTTAGCTCGGACGAGAATCAATCGTGTCATAAAACCAAGAAAAAATGGAATCCCAAGATAAACCAATACCGCATGCGTAATGGTCCAGAAGTCGACATTAATGACTTGTCCTGCAATGCCAAAATACGGTGGCAAGAAAGTTAGAAATAACCACGCATAAGTACTGAAGAATAGAATTTGGAAGATACTATTAAATGCAACAAGTGCTGCTACATATTGGTTATCACCACAGGCTAAACCATTCCAAACTAAAACCATTGCAATACAACGTGCCAAACCGATCAAAATCAGCCCAGTCATGTATTCAGGATAATTATGTAAAAACACAATTGCGAGTACAAACATTAATACTGGAGCAATCAACCAGTTTTGCACCAAAGATAAAGTTAAAGTTTTTTTATCTTTGAACACTTCTGGTAAAGCAGCATAATCCACTTTTGCCAAAGGTGGATACATCATCAAAATCAAACCAATCGCGATAGGAATATTGACCGAGTCGACACTCATTTTATCGAGCGTTACCGAAGCCTGAGGGAAAAATACACCGATGGCTATTCCTAGTGCCATGGCAATAAAAATCCAAAGCGTAAGATTACGATCTAGAAAAGATAACCTTTGTTGAGCCATGATGTTCTCATTCAATCTCAGAAATTTTATTGATCGCAGCAATTAACTCTGGACGAGTCATACTCTCAGTATCCATTGCAAATAAAGCATCTAAACGGCGATTGATATGATCAACAGTCACTTGGAATGCTTTTAATTTTTCTTCTTTCGGCAAGTCTAAATGCGAAGGATCTGCTAAACCCCAATGTGCTTTGATCGCTCCACCTAAATAAAGAGGACAAGCTTCTTGTGCTGCAGAATCACATACGGTAATTACCACATCAGGTTGATATTGTTCACAGTCATCAATCGTTTTGCTCCACAAACCCTCAGTTGATAGATTTAAGTTTTCTAAAGTCTCGATCGTCAAAGGATGAACTTGGCCAGATGGCTTACTTCCTGCACTATATGCTTTCCAACCTGCTGGTGCACGATGATTAAATAACACCTCTGACAAAATGCTACGGCAACTATTTCCAGTACATAAAAATAGAAATTTCATATTCAAATTACTCACAATAACTTTTTAGAGATAAAGTCGATAAATCCTGACTAGTTGAGGATGAACCGTTGACTAAAAGAGCCAAAATATCATGGCACCATATCGGCAGTTCTGGATTGATGCTGTAATACACCCACTGACTTTGTCTTCGATCTTGTAGTAAGCCAGATGACCTTAATAAGGCTAAATGTCTCGAAATTTTTGGTTGGCTCAAGTTTAATTTTTCAGTCAAATCACAAACACATAGTTCTTTATTTTCCGCCACTAAAGTGACAATACTGAGACGTGTTTCATCAGACAAACACTTAAAGAAATTCACTCGATCCATTTCCAACCTCAAATACTGAATTATTATTTAATTAACACGCTGACCATTTTCATCAATCACCTGTTCACCATCCTCTTTGGAAAAAGCACCTTGTTGTGCAACTGGTAAAATATCCAGTACCAACTCCGATGGTCTGCATAAACGAGTACCCTGACTCGTCACAACAAAAGGACGATTAATTAAAATAGGATGTTCAAGCATAAATTCGATTAATTCATGATCTGTCCAAGTCTCACGATCCAAATCAAGTTCACGATAAGGATCAACATTCGTACGGATCGCAGCCCTTACAGACAAACCAGCATCACTAATCAATTGAATAAGTTCAGATTTTGAAGGAGGGTTCAGTAAATATTCAATCACGATAGGTTCAATACCCGTATTGCGAATTAATCCGAGTGTATTTCGAGATGTCCCACATGCAGGGTTGTGATAAATCGTAATTTGTTGTTGAGTAGACATAATGAGTAAAAACATTTTGAATTAATGATAGTGACTTTATATATGAATATTCATATATACGCAATACCATATATTAAGATTGATAAGCTCACTTACGTATACGCCCCAACTGCCTAAATAAGTATTTTTGAGCAATTTACGACCATGCAATATTCGAAATTGATCATTTTCAAAAATAAGTTAAGCAGATGAGTCAGTGAGCAAATGTTTTTTTTCTTCTAATATGCCGCTACACAGTTGCAACCGTAGAGTTCTTGCACGATGACTCAATTGCCTAAAGTTAAAGATACCTTTGTTAACTCTAAAACAGCCCAATCCATCTTAAAAACGCGTGCGGGTAAACAAGCTGCACAAGTTTTTTCAAATGCGGCGGATCGTTTCTTGAGAGAACATCAACTGGCATTGTCAGGAAAGACACCTTTTGAAGTCGTTTATGAACGTGAAATTATTAGTTTACGGTTTTACAAGGCAGATGTAGAAACAGGTGAAAATAAACACCGTGTCCCTCTCGTCATTATCCCCCCATTAGCAGCCAATACCCTAGTGTTCGATTTGTTTCCTCATCGTAGTTTAATTCGTTATTTTCAAAGCCAAGGTTTTGATGTGTATATGATTGACTGGGGCACACCAAGCCGTAGACAAGCCAAATACAATTTCGGTACCTATATCAAAATCTTTATGCCCGACTTTATCAACAAAATTCGTGAACATAGCGGGCAACAGCAACTATCATTATATGGCTGGAGCCTAGGTGGAGCGATCTCTCTTTGCTACACGTCATTATTTAAAGATAAAAATATTAAGAATTTAATGATTTTGGCATCACCGATTAATACCCATCAATCAGGTTATATTGGTAAGCTCTATCAAAAGTTAAACACACCAGCGCAATGGGTGCGAACCAATACCAATTTCCGAATCCGTCAAATTCCTAGCCGCTATTTTCATATTCACGGTTGGCAAAATACGCTCGGATTTAAGCTCACAGATCCCGTGGGTAATTTTAAAAATTATTGGCAATTACTGAAAAATTTGAATGATCGACAGTTTGTCATTAATCACGCAACTTCAAGTTCGTTTGTTGACAATATGCTCGCCTATCCTGGAGGGGTAATGCGCGATATCATTTTGCGCTTTTGGATCGACAACGAACTTTCGACTGGTGTGGTTCAATTTGGTGAGCAAACCGCTTATTTTAAAGATATCGATTGTTCAGTTTTAGCGATTGGCGGTGATACTGATATTATCGTCACAGCTGAAGCAGTCAAACCATTAATGGATTTAATCAGCAGTCAAGATAAGCAATTCGAGATTGTTTCAGGAGGACATATGGGGTTGGTTTCAGGAAACCAAGCACCTCTACATGTTTGGCCTGTCATTACCAACTGGCTCATTCCACGCTCTGAATAAAGCAAATAAGATTGTCAAATATTGAGTCTATGCTAAATGTTTGACAACTCATCAAATCTGCTTAACGCAGTCGTTTAAGCAAAGTTATGAGTTCGGTTTAATACTAGATTCTCAACATTCACAGGACGACCTAACAGATATCCCTGCAATTGATTGCATCCAAGATGTGCCAAAATATCCGCTTGCTCCTGCGTTTCAACCCCTTCTGCAGTCACTACCAATTCCAGTTTCGCAGCCAAGTGAATAATACTTTCTAAGATTGCTTCTTCTTTCGAATTAGGCTGTAAATCAATTAAAAAACCGCGGTCAATTTTAAGCTCATCGATTGGTAAATCTTTTAAATAAAGAAAACTCGAATAACCTGTACCAAAATCATCAATTGCAATTCGAATCCCTAACTTTCTCAATCGCTCTAAGGTACGAATACTCGATTCGATATGATGTATCGCAGTTGATTCTGTGATTTCTAAAATGAGATGTTCAGGTTGAATTTGATATTTATCTAAGAGCTTTTCTAATACACAAAACAGTTTTTTATTTTCAAATTGCAAAGCCGAAAGATTGACTGCGATCGGATAAAAAGGACTATTACTCTGTTCCCATTTTTGGATCTGTTGGCAAGCTTGCTCAAGTGCCCAATATCCCATTGGAATGATCAAACCTGTCTTCTCAGCTCCCTCTATAAACATTTGCGGAGTTAACAATCCCAAAGTTGGATGCTTCCAACGAATCAGAGCCTCTACTCCACAGATTTCATAATTGACCGTAAACTTCGGTTGATAAAATAAGATAAACTGTTGTTCATCAACAGCTTTATAAAGATCATTAATTAATTTGGATTGACTACGCACATCTTGTTGATCACTTGCAGAATGGAAAATAGTAAAGGTATTACGTCCTTGATCTTTAGATGCCAACATCGCAACATCTGCATTGATCAAAAGATCTTGAACATTCGTACCGTGTTCAGGATAAATCGCAATGCCCAAACTGGCTGAAATATTTATCTCTTTATTTGCAATTGAATAACTTTCTTGAATGGCATGTAGAACTTTTTCTGCTAACTCTATCGCCTCATTTGCATCAGTATGCTCTGAGATTAAAACAAACTCATCACCACCAATTCTAAACAGTTTTTGATTTTGGCCGAGTTTCTGATGTAATCGATTAGCCATTTGTATTAATAACTGATCACCAATGTGATGTCCAAAAGCATCATTAACAGACTTAAAACGATCTAAATCAATATATAAAAATGCAGCTTTTTGTTCTTTTAAACGATGATGACTAAAAATTACTTCAGCATAATCTGTTAAGGATAAGCGATTTGGCAGTTTAGTTAAGGAATCATGTGAAGATTGGTTGGCTAACTCGCGATTAATTTTTGTTAATTGTTGGTTGCGCTCCTCTAGTCTCGCTTCTAAAACTGCAACGGCGAAACCAGCAACAAAGACTAAACTCGTAATAAAAATAATCGTAAATAACAGCACACTTTGATCAGTTTGAGCAGCACTTAAGATCATCGCTACTCGTTCATCAAATAATGTCGCAGCCATTCCAGTATAATGCATTCCCGCAATACTAAATGCCATCAATAAAGCAATAGTCAGTTTCAAAACTGTACGATGGGTAGTCGCTGTCTTATATTTAAAAATAAACCAAAAACTTAATGCAGAGCCAAAAATTGCAATCAAGATCGAACTAATGACCAAAAGTGGATCATAGTGTAGTTGATGATCGGTAAATGAGAGTGCAAGCATTCCTGTGTAGTGCATTCCTGAAATGCCTAATCCCATAAATACAGCACCTAAAACCAATCGTGGAAAAGGTAATGTAGGTCGAGTTGTTAACCACACAGCAAATATAGAAGCCACTGCACCAACTAAATAAGACAATGCAGTCAAACTAAGATCAAAGTGATAACCTTCTGGCAAATGGCTAGCCAGCATTCCCACAAAATGCATTGCCCATATCGCTAATCCTAAGATTAGACCACTTGCAATCAAAATACTTTTTTCAAATTTTTTATAAGCAGGTTTGAAAACAAGTTCTTCCATCGAAACTGCTGCGTAGCAAGTTGCTATAGCAACCAGAATGGAAACGATGACCAATGTACTATCGTAATCAACGTGTACCATAAAGGACTTCCATGCTTATTCAGTACTTTTTTTTATTTTCTGAGCAAATTGCTCAAAATCCGAACAATCCTTCACACTCAAAAAAGATATAAATTTCGCATTCATAATCTTTCCTTAACAATAACATCATCTGGCATAAGTTCAAGTCTTTTTCGCTTTTAAAATCAATAGAATAAAAACACATATTCATTTCAAACCAATGAAAATTCTTGCTTTTTTACTGCAATTTTCAAACCATATTTCAGATTAAATTTGAACTAAACATTTTGATGTTAATTTTTTGATTATAAGATACTAAAAGCTGAACCGTCGTACATTCAATTTAAAAAACAATCAACAATTATAAAAGACACACTCACCTTTAATAAATGCTTTAAACATATATATAGTATGCCTTTTTATCATGCTGTTTGTTATAACTCTGTTATTAAAAAAGACTAAGAATATGAAGTTTTTTATACTGAAAGCAAATAAGTGACTACACTCCTTATCAGGTAATTTATTTTTTATACTCTCAGTAACATCTTAAAAATTCTGCTTATTCCATACGAGCCGCGAGAATTAACTCAACGACCTAAACTGCAAGATTAGGCTATCATCACAAGATACAGCACTTTAAGTGATGTAATAAAAAAGCCCTTGTATAAACAAGGGCTTTTCAAAGATTAAACTAAAAAATTAGTTTTTCTCTTTATCAACGATTTTGTTCGCTTGAATCCAAGGCATCATCGCACGTAATTTAGCACCCGTTACTTCGATACCATGTGCTGCATTTTGACGACGACGAGCAGTCATAGATGGGTAGTTCAACGCACCTTCTTGGATGAACATTTTCGCATATTCACCAGATTGGATACGTTTCAATGCATTACGCATTGCTTCACGTGACTGTTCGTTGATGACTTCAACACCAGTTACGTATTCACCGTATTCAGCATTGTTAGATACTGAATAGTTCATGTCAGCAATACCGCCTTCGAACATCAAATCAACGATCAATTTAAGCTCATGTAAGCATTCGAAGTAAGCCATTTCTGGTGCATAACCAGCTTCAACTAAAGTTTCGAAGCCCATTTTAACCAATTCAACAGCACCACCACAAAGAACTGCTTGTTCACCGAATAAATCAGTTTCAGTTTCTTCACGGAAAGAAGTTTCGATGATACCTGTACGACCACCACCTACGCCTGAAGCATAAGAAAGTGCAACGTTACGAGCATTACCAGAAGCATCTTGGTGAATCGCGATAAGATCAGGAACACCTGAACCACGTTGGAATTCTGAACGTACAGTGTGACCAGGTGCTTTTGGAGCAACCATGATTACGTCTAAATCTTTACGTGGAACAACTTGGTTATAAAGAACAGAGAAACCATGAGCAAATGCTAAAGTTGCACCTTCTTTGATGTTTGGTTCAATTACATCACGATAAAGTTGAGCTTGGAACTCATCTGGAGTCAAGATCATAACTAAGTCAGCTTGAGCAACAGCTGCTGGCACTTCAGAAACTTTAAGACCTGAATTTTCAGCTTTTTTCCAAGATGCCGAACCAGCACGTAAACCAACAGTTACGTCTACGCCAGAGTCTTTCAAGTTAAGTGCGTGAGCATGACCTTGTGAACCATAACCAATAATTGCAACTTTCTTGCCTTGGATGATTGATAAATCACAGTCTTTATCGTAAAAAATTTGCATCTGTTTTCTCCGCTAAAATTTTTGTCATTTCCCTTGTTATACAAGGATAGATCCTTTGAAACTTCCTAATTCTTCCATTTCTATATGCAGAACTGGGGAAGCGTTAAATACTTAAAACTTTTTCACCACGTGCGATGCCTGACACACCAGAACGTACAACTTCTAAAATCGTATTCTCAGCAAGTGCATCAATAAAACCATCGATCTTATCAGTCGTACCAGCAATTTGAATCGTATAAGTCGTCGGTGTTACGTCAACGATTTGAGCACGGAAAATATCAGCTGTACGCTTAATTTCCGCACGAGCTGCACCTAAAGCTTTCACTTTAATTAACATAAGCTCGCGCTCAATATGTGCGCCTTCTGACAAATCAACCACCTTAACCACTTCAACTAATTTATTCAGTTGTTTTGTGATCTGCTCGATTTTGTGATCATCACCATAAGTTGTCAGCGTCAAACGAGATAAAGTTTCATCTTCAGTTGGAGCAACGTTTAAAGTCTCAATGTTGTAACCACGTTGAGAGAATAAGCCGACCAAACGAGAAAGCGCGCCTGCTTCATTTTCTACAAGTACAGAGATAATGTGTCTCATGCCGTGCGCTCCCCTTTACCTAACCACATATCTTTCATCGACTGGCCTGCAATAAGCATTGGATACACATGCTCAGTACGGTCAACCATGACATTAATGAACACACATTTATCATTAATCGCCATCGCTTCTGCAAGCTTAGATTCAAGCTCATCTGCGTGGTCAATTTGAATACCAACGTGACCGTAAGCTTCCATTAACTTGGCAAAGTCAGGTAATGAGTCAACGTATGAACTTGAATGACGTCCTTCGTAGTTCATATCTTGCCATTGTTTAACCATGCCTAGAGCTTGGTTATTTAAGCAAAGAATTTTCACATTTAAGCCATACTGCTTACATGTTGATAACTCTTGGATACACATCTGAATCGATGCTTCACCAGTAATACAAACCACTTGCTGATCTGGGAAAGCAAGCTTAGCTGCCATCGCATATGGTAAACCAACACCCATGGTACCTAAACCACCAGAGTTGATCCATTGACGTGGACGCTTATATGTATAATACAAAGCACCAAACATTTGATGTTGACCCACGTCAGACGTGATAATCGCTTCACCATTTGTAACTTTGCACAAAGCTTTAACCACTTGCTGTGGTTTCATTGAACCATCAGTTGGTGTTTCATATTTCAAACCGTGGACTTTGCGCCACTCATTGATTTGTGACCACCATTCAGCAATAGCTTCTGGGTTTGGCTTTGACACATTCATTTGTTTCAACTGAGCCAACATTTCTTGAAGGACAGGCTCAACAGCACCCACAATCGGGATATGCGCCATAATCGTCTTCGAAATTGTTGCTGGGTCAATATCAATATGAATGACTTTAGCATTTTGACAGAACTTAGCTGGGTTGTTGGTCACACGGTCATCAAAACGCGCACCAATTGCCAAAATGACATCTGCATTGTGCATCGTCATATTTGCTTCATAAGTTCCATGCATACCCAACATACCCACAAATTGTGGATCATCGCCAGGGAAAGCACCTAAACCCATTAAAGTATTTGTTACAGGGTAGCCAAGTAAATGCGCAAGTTCTGTTAATAATTCAGAAGCATTACCTTGAACAACACCACCACCAGTATAAATAACTGGGCGTTTAGCAGTAATTAATTCATCAATTGCTTTACGAATCTGACCTGAATGTCCACGTGAAGGCGGTTGATAAGAGCGCATTTTCACTTTTTCTGGATATTCGTAAGCAAATTTCTCTGCTGGATTGGTCGCATCTTTAGGAATATCAACCACAACTGGACCTGGACGGCCAGATGAAGCGATATAGAATGCTTTTTTGATAATTGCTGGAATTTCACTAGCATGACGCACTTGGAAACTATGTTTTACGATTGGACGAGAAATACCAACCATATCTGTTTCTTGGAATGCATCTTCCCCAATTAAATGAGTCGCAACTTGACCAGACAAAATCACCATTGGGATTGAGTCCATATATGCCGTTGCAATTGGAGTAACTGTGTTTGTTGCACCAGGTCCTGAAGTGACGAGCACCACACCTGTTTTACCCGTTACGCGTGAGTATGCATCTGCCATATGACCAGCAGCTTGCTCATGACGTACAAGGTAATGATTAATTTTGTCTTGTTGAAATAGCGCGTCATAGATATGTAAAACTGCGCCGCCTGGATAACCAAAAACATGCTCTACGCCTTCGTCCGCAAGCGCACGAACGAGCATTTCACCACCAGATAAAAGTTCCAACGTGATTCACCCTAGTGTTTGCACAATTTATGGGAGACATAAACTGTGTTCATTCATTAACTTTATGCACTTTTTATAAGTGTGCGTATTCTACTCGTTTTTGCTGCAATAGGAAAAATTTTCTGACTCATCAGCCGTATAAGCTGTTATTACATCTCGAATCAAAATATGTTGGGATAAACATATTTCAAAAAATCATTCTCTCGGCTAGAAAGAATGTCCATTGCAAGCCATGACATTTATCCGAAGGGTGATCAAATAAACGCATATAAAACTAAAGCATGCATTTTTGTTGCTTTCATATACAAAGTCAATAACAAAGAAAAGGTTTTTTAAGAATATTTTTTAGCTGTTGCTTTTTTAAGCACTATTCACGCATTTTTTGAATGTAGCACCACTCCATTTATCAAATAACTATTTTCTTTTTCAGTAAAAATAGGCATTGTTATTCACGCATAAAAGCACTTTGATCGAATGTAGACAAAATTCTCTTAGGGAGATCAAATATGACATCAAATCATTTAAAAACAAGCTTATACACTTTAGCAGCGACAGTTATGCTTCTAAGTTCTAGTCAAAACCATGCACAGCAATATTACAAATGGGTCGACGCTAGTGGCTCCACTCATTACACAGCCACTCCACCTCCAAAAGGTGCAAAACGTTTAGATAAAGTCACAACCTATGGTAGCCACAACTACAGTTCCAGCAATCCAACTAGTACAACAACAGAACCTACTCAAACGCCGCAAAGCGATACAAATCAACAAAACAATTCATCAACTACGAATATGCCTACCGATAATTCTAAGCCTGTTCCAACAGTAGAAGCACCAAGTGTATCTTCGAATTCAGGTGTAAAAGTTCAGCCAAAACTTTAAAAAATAAAATTCGATTAAGGTGATGAAATAAGACATCACCTTAATTCGTCTATAAAACGACTAATCTTATTTCCCTATGAAAAACATCTTTCATCTAGTCATAGTAATATTTAGTGCACCAAACGAAAAAGTGAAGTAGCTGATCAACAGAACACGCAGAAATTAACCAACTCAAGAACATCAAATCGATAAAAGCACTGAAATAGAACCACTGATACTCAATATCCAGAAGATAAAATCTTGCTCTAAAAACTGACATTCGCCCCTATTTTGCGCTATGCTGTGCGGCAATCTTAACTTTAATTTTTGTTGTATCGCATATCCCTATGACGACTTCTCACATTGACTCCGAATATCAAGCAAGTGCCATTGAGCCTCAAGTTCAACAAGACTGGGACAATCGCAAAGTTTTTAAAGTTGCAGACACTGTAGAGGGCAAACATCGCTATATCCTGTCGATGTTCCCTTACCCAAGTGGCAAACTGCATATGGGGCATGTGCGTAACTACACCATTGGTGACGTGATCAGCCGTTTTTACCGTCTAAAAGGCGAAACGGTATTACAACCAATGGGTTGGGATGCGTTTGGTTTACCTGCTGAAAATGCAGCGATCGCTCATCAAGTTGCACCAGCAAAATGGACATTTGAAAATATCGCATATATGCGTGACCAATTAAAAAAATTGGGTTTGTCTGTGGACTGGGATCGTGAATTTGCAACCTGTACACCAGAATACTATCACTGGGAACAATGGTTATTTGTTCAGCTTTATAAAAAGGGTTTGATTTATCGTAAGCTCTCAACAGTAAACTGGGACCCAGTTGACCAAACTGTTTTAGCAAACGAACAAGTTGAAAATGGTCGTGGATGGCGTTCTGGTGCATTGGTAGAAAAACGTGATATTCCAATGTATTACTTCCGCATCACAGACTATGCACAAGAATTATTAGATGATTTAGACACCTTGCAAGATGGTTGGCCACAACAAGTGTTGACCATGCAACGCAATTGGATCGGCCGCTCTACGGGAATGGAAATTACTTTCCCTTCTGCAAATACAGAAATTTATGCAGATGGCTTAACCGTTTACACAACGCGTGCTGATACCTTAATGGGTGTGACTTATGTTGCTGTTGCAGCAGAGCACCCTCTTGCGCTTAAAGCAGCAGAAAACAATCCTGAATTGGCTGCATTTATCGAAGAATGTCGCATGGGATCAGTGGCTGAAGCTGATTTAGCCACTGCCGAAAAGAAAGGCATGGCAACAGGTTTATTCGTAAAACATCCTGTAACTGGTGATGAGCTTCCTGTCTGGATCGCAAACTACGTATTAATGTCATACGGTTCGGGTGCTGTGATGGCTGTGCCAGCACACGACGAACGTGATTTTGAATTTGCCAACAAGTTTAATTTACCAATCAAACAAGTGATCGATGCTAAACGTACTGATGATGCAGATTACTCTGCAACTGAATGGCAAGAATGGTATGGCTCTAAAGAAGGTAAACTCGTAAATTCAGGCGAGTTCGACGGTTTAGATTTCCAAGCCGCGTTTGATGCTTTCCTTGCAAAATTAGAACCACAGAACTTAGCAAATGCTAAGGTTCAATTCCGTTTACGTGACTGGGGTGTATCTCGTCAACGTTACTGGGGTTGTCCAATTCCAATGATTAACTGTAACACTTGTGGTCAAGTCCCAGTGCCAGAAGATCAATTGCCAGTGGTATTACCAACTGATGTGGTTCCAGATGGTTCTGGTAACCCATTAAATAAAATGCCTGAATTCTATGAAACCAAATGTCCTTGCTGTGGTGGCGATGCACGCCGTGAAACAGATACCTTGGATACTTTCGTAGAATCATCTTGGTACTATGCGCGCTATGCATCTCCTGACTTTACAGGTGGTATGGTAAAACCAGAAGCTGCTCAAAACTGGCTCCCTGTAAACCAATACATCGGTGGTGTTGAGCATGCAATTCTGCATTTACTTTATGCACGCTTCTTCCACAAATTAATGCGTGATGAGGGTGTAGTACAAGGTAACGAACCATTTACCAACTTGCTTACTCAAGGCATGGTGTTAGCTGATACCTTCTATCGTGAAGCTGAAAATGGTAAGAAGACTTGGTTTAATCCTGCTGACATCGAATTAGAACGTGATGAGAAAGGTCGTATTCTTTCTGCGAAATACTCAGGTGATGGTCAAGAAGTTATCATCGGCGGACAAGAGAAAATGTCTAAGTCGAAAAACAACGGGATCGACCCACAGGCAATTATTGATCAGTACGGTGCAGACACGGCACGTGTATTCATGATGTTTGCTGCACCGCCAGATCAATCTTTAGAATGGTCAGATGCAGGTGTCGAAGGTGCGAACCGCTTCTTAAAACGCGTATGGCGTTTAGCTGCTGGTTTCCTGGAAACAGGCAACCAAACAACGACGATTGATACTGCGAACTTGTCTAAAGATGCCCAAGATTTACGTCGCAAAACGCATGAAACGATCCAAAAAGTGGGTGATGACATTGAGCGTCGCCATGCGTTCAACACAGCGATTGCAGCATTGATGGAGTTGCTGAATGCAACTAACAAGTTTGAAGCAAAAGATGATAATGATGCTGCTGTAGCACGCGAAGCAATTACTACATTGTTAACCTTGCTTGCTCCATTTGCACCGCATCTCAGTCAAACTTTATTGACTCAGTTTGGTATCGACTTAACAACTGCTGTCTTCCCGCAAGTGGATGAATCAGCATTAACACGTAATACACAAACGATTGTTGTACAAGTGAATGGTAAACTCCGTGGTAAGTTAGATGTCGCTGTCGATATTTCAAAAGATGATTTATTGGCTTTAGCAAAAGCTTTACCAGAAGTTCAACAATTCTTAACTGGACCGACCAAGAAAGA
Source organism: Acinetobacter sp. SK-43 (assembly GCF_015351505.1). Lineage (NCBI taxonomy): Bacteria > Pseudomonadati > Pseudomonadota > Gammaproteobacteria > Moraxellales > Moraxellaceae > Acinetobacter > Acinetobacter sp. SK-43. The sequence continues at coordinate 29,846 of NZ_JADKPY010000022.1, read as the reverse complement.
AATTGTTGTACCAAATAAACTTGTGAATTTAGTGGTTTAATTTTCTGCTTAAACTCCCTCTCCTAGTGGGAGAGTGAACTTTATCGAAACAAAACCTCATCAAAGCCCGCTGTCATTCAACGGGCTTTGATTCTAAAATGTGGTCAAATTATCAAGATTAAATCTTCCATATTTGCTGGAAGATCATAAGGACAAAGCATGCATATAGCTCAACGTTTCGCTGCGATTGTTTTAACATTAGGCCTAAGTGCAGGCTTAGCCAGTTGCGGTTTCCATTTGAAAGGAAGTAATCCAACGGCAACGCCTTTGGTATATAACAAATTAAATCTTGTTTTACCTGACAATACCGATGAGCTTGAAAATCGTCTGAGCATTTACTTGAGTGCAACAGGTGTACAACTGAGCAATGCTAACGATGCTTATGTACTGCGCATTTTAGACTACACGCCTCGCCGTCAATTATTGAATGGAAAATTAACTGAAGTCTTGCTTCGTCTAACAGTGACTTTCCAAATTGAAGATCGTCAAGGCAATAAAATTACTGAACCTCGCACATTAACTGCATCACGTAGTTATCAATATGATGTCGCAACGGTCAATACAGACAATCAACAAGAATCTTATTTAAATAAGATTGTAATTGATGATGTGGCTCAACAGATTACGCGTCAGATTGCAGCAAATCGTTTACCGAAAGCACAGTCGTAATCGCGATTTATGAAACTAGATTATGTTCAAGCTTTAAAACGTGTAAATGAAGCCCGTGGTGCATGGATCATCCATGGGCAAGAACCTTTGCTAGAACAAAATCTACTCGATACATTTCGTAAAGCGTGGCAACAACAAGAAGTTGAACGTCAACGCTATGATATTAGCAGTGTGAATGATTGGAAAAATGTCTTTAATGCATTGAATAGCCTGTCATTATTTTCTCAACAACTCGCAATTGAAGTCCATGGCAACATCAAACCCGATGCCAATGGGCTCAAACAGCTCAAAAGTTATATTCAGCACAATGAACATAACTTATTGCTTATCGTATTACCGAAACAAGATAGTAGTAGTTTAAAGTCCGCTTTCTTTCAGGTGGTTGAAGCAAATGGTGTTGTAGTTCCCTTAACAGCAACCTATCCACAAGACCGACAACGTATATTAAGTATTGAAGCCGATAAACTCGGAATCCAATTGAATAATGATGCATGGCAATGGCTGATGCAGCATCATGAACATAACCTACTGGCAGCCAAAAACAGTTTGATGCGTGTTGCAGATACCTTTCCCGATATCAAACAAATCCAGATTGAACAACTCTATGCGTGTTTACAAGATCAATCACGCTATACCACCTATGATTTAAGTGATGCATTATTAACAGGAAATTTAGCTCAATCCGTTAAAATCTATCAGTATCTTCTTGCTGCTGGCGAACCAGATAGCTTGATCTTATGGACACTCAGCAAAGAAATGCGTCTACTCATGCAACTTTTTGAGCAGCCACAGAATGCATTGCAATTAGGGATTTGGAAAACTAAAGTTTCGCTTTATCAGCAAGCATTACGCCGCTTAAACCCTCGTCAGTTTTTAAAATGGCCTGAACTTTTATTAGCAATTGATGCTGCAATTAAAGGAATGTCTAAAGAAAACTCAGAACATCTGATGCTACAAGCAATCAGTGAACTGTGTGGTACAACTTTATTTCCAAGCTTTTCTTAAAGATAAATAAAAAAGGATGACTTTATGTCATTGGATTTAACCACAATCCAGAAAGAACAAATCAAAGATATACTTTCGCGTGCTGATGCTCTTATTATCAGCGCAGGTGCTGGCATGGGTGTTGACTCTGGGCTACCTGATTTTCGTGGTAATCACGGTATGTGGCAAGCCTATCCTGAACTAGGCAAACAACGAATTGATTTTACAGAAATCGCCAATCCAGCCGCTTTTCATCACCATCCATGTTTAGCTTGGGGCTTTTACGGACATCGTTTAGCACTCTATCGTAAGACTCAACCCCATATAGGTTTTGAATTACTCAATCAATTGGCAGAGAAATTAGCACTACCTTATTTTATATTCACTTCTAACGTCGACGGGCAATTTCAAAAGGCAGGCTTTAGTCCAAAGCAGATTTATGAATGTCATGGTTCAATTCATCATTTGCAATGCTTAGCTAGTTGTACTTCAGAAATTTGGTCAGGAGATGACATCTCGCCTGAAATCGACCATGTGAATTGCCAATGGTTAGATGACCTCCCTCACTGCAAACATTGTGGCGGTTTGGCACGTCCTAATATCTTAATGTTTGATGACTATGAGTGGATCGCTCAGCGACAAACACAGCAACGGAACCGTTTAGAATCCTTTATAAATCAATATAAACAACCACTTGTTATAGAGATTGGTGCAGGTACAGCTATTCCAACAGTACGCTATTTCAGTGAACGATTTGCGCCCTCTCTGATTCGTATTAATCCTCGTGATTATGCTTTACCCAAAACAGGTGGAATCGCTCTTGCCATGAGTGCTGCACATGGTATTCAAATAATATATGACATTTCCACGACATAGCATCACAGCCAAATAGTAAATAATTCTCATTCTAGATTAAAAATATCCACGCTTTATCCTTATTTCACTTTTATACTAAGTTTATTTTCTTCATTTTGACCTCGTGACCATGCCAAAAACAAGCTCTAAAAAAATTCAACTTCGCAAAATAATATTCATCGCTCTCGGTGTATTGATCATAGCAGCACTAGGTTGGATGTTCTTTAAACCTAAAGCTGAAGTTCCACAATATATTAGTGCTGAAGTTTCGCGTGGTGATATTGAAGATTCCGTTTTAGCCACTGGTGTATTGGAAGCCACCAAAATGGTGAGTGTTGGTGCACAGGTTTCAGGTCAAGTGAAAAAAATGTACGTGCAATTGGGTGATCAAGTTAAACAAGGTCAGTTGATTGCTCAGATTGATTCGATTCGTCAAGAAAATGATTTAAAAACGGCTGAAGCAAGTATTAAAAATCAACAAGCCCAGCTTGCCGTTCAACAAGCAAATTTGGCAAAAGTTGAAGCTGAATACAAACGCCAACAAGCGATGTATAGCCAAGATGCAACATCACGTGCAGAACTTGAAACAGCATTAGCAAACTATAAAACAGCTCAGGCACAAATAGCTGCGATTAATGCTCAAATTGAACAATCTCGCTTAACTCTAGCAACAGCGAAAGAAGACCTCGGATATACCCGTATTGTTGCACCTATGAATGGAACTATCGTGGCAATCGTGACTGAAGAAGGTCAAACGGTAAATGCGAATCAAACGGCTCCAACCATTGTAAAACTTGCAACTCTCGACACGATGACCATTAAAGCTCAGATTTCAGAAGCCGATGTGATGAAAGTTGAGAAAGGTCAAACCGTTTATTTCACCACCTTAGGAAATAGCGAGAAAAAACATTATGCGACTTTGCGTCAAGTAGAACCTGCTCCAGATTCAATCAATACCGAAACTACGAGCACGAACTCTTCTTCATCAAGCTCTGCGGTCTATTACAACGCGCTTTTTGACGTACCTAATGAAGATGGCAAACTGCGCATTGATATGACTGCTCAAGTCTATATTGTGTTGGCTGAAGCTAAAAATACATTAACAATCCCAGCAGCTGCGATTCAAGCAAAACGATCTAATACGAAAAATACTGCCAAGACCCCAGTCGATAAAACTGAGAGTAATACCAATAAAGAAGTTCAGCGTCCAAAACGTTTGGAGTTAACAGCTGAAGAACAGAATCTAATTGCTCAAGGAAAAGCATCAACAGGAATGGTTCGTGTTTTACAGGCTGATGGTAGCGCTCAACCACAACAAGTGTTGATCGGTCTCAATAACCGTGTAACGGCGCAAGTATTGAAAGGACTCAAACAAGGTGACCAAGTTGTGATTGCAGATGCTTCTGACAACTCAAATGAAGCAGCAAAACGCAGTAACCAACGTGCAATGAGAATGTAATATGACTCAAAATCAAACGCATTCGTCACAGCCGCTACTTGAAGTCAGCAACCTGACTCGGGAATTCCCTGCAGGTGAAGGTACAGTCCAAATCCTCAAAGGCATTGATTTAAAAATTTATGCGGGTGAATTGGTTGCCATCGTTGGGCAATCTGGATCAGGTAAATCCACACTCATGAATATTTTAGGGTGTTTGGACAAACCTAGTTCAGGTAGTTATTTGGTCAACGGACGTGAAACACGTCAACTTGAACCTGATGAACTTGCCCAATTACGCCGAGAATATTTTGGTTTTATTTTCCAGCGTTATCACTTACTCGGTGATTTGAGTGCATCTGGTAACGTTGAAGTCCCTGCAATTTATGCAGGTGTCGATAGTCATCTTCGTCAGGAACGTTCGGCTGAATTGCTCTCTGAACTTGGCTTAGAGGAGCGTCTACATCATCGTCCAAGTCAACTTTCAGGTGGTCAACAGCAACGCGTTTCGATCGCACGTGCATTAATGAACGGCGGTGACGTGATTCTTGCCGATGAGCCAACAGGAGCATTGGATAAGAATAGCGGTATTGAAGTCATGCGTATTTTGCGTGAACTCAATGCTAAAGGTCATACCATCATCTTAGTTACACATGATCTCAATGTAGCAAAAAACGCGACCCGTATTATTGAAATCAGTGATGGTAATATTATTTCAGATCGTGCTAATACACCTGAAAATGATGATCCTGATTTAGAACGTCAGACACTACAACGCTCACCGCAAAAGAAAACTTCAGCTTGGCGATCTTTCTTTGATCGCTTAGGTGAAGCGTTCCGTATGGCATTGCTAGCGATGAATGCCCATCGAATGCGTACCTTTTTGACCATGCTCGGGATTATTATCGGAATTGCATCTGTAGTTTCAGTGGTTGCATTGGGTAATGGGTCTCAGAAGCAAATTCTTGAAAATATTAGTAGTCTCGGTACGAATACCATTACGGTGTATCAAGGACGAGGATTTGGTGACAACTCACGAGCCTCACAAACCAAAACACTTGTACCTGCGGACGCAGATGCACTTTCAGAACAACCTTATGTTGATGGAGTCAGTCCTTCTGTTAATACAAGTGTGACCTTACGTTTTAAAGAAACTGAAGCCTCTGCAACCGTCAATGGTGTAAGTTCGGATTTCTTCTATGTGCGCGGTATGACTTTTAAATCGGGACAACCTTTTGATAAAGGCAGTGTGACCCAACGCGCACAGGATGTGGTCATTGATACGAATACTGAGAAAACCTTTTTCTCTGATGGTACTAATCCAGTCGGTCAAGTGATCTTATTGGGCAGTGTACCGAGTCGAGTGATTGGTGTCATTGATGCGCAACAAGGTTTCATGGGTAGTTCCGACAGCTTGAATGTATATCTTCCGTATTCAACGGTAATGAGCCGAATGCTTGGACAATCGAACGTTCGCAGCATCATCGTGCGAATCAAGGATGAATACCCAAGTAGTGCTGCTGAAAATGCAATCCTGACCTTACTTGAACAACGTCATGGTGCTCAAGATGTGTTTACCCAAAACTCCGATAGTATTCGTGAAACGATCGAGCAAACCACAGCGACTATGACTCTTTTAATTTCAGCAATTGCTGTCATTTCACTGGTCGTGGGTGGTATTGGGGTCATGAATATTATGTTGGTTTCAGTCACCGAACGTACCCAAGAAATTGGTGTCCGAATGGCGGTGGGTGCTCGACAAAGTGATATTTTGCAGCAGTTCTTGATCGAAGCGATTTTGGTCTGCTTACTGGGGGGCGTGCTAGGAGTATTGCTTTCACTTGGAATTGGACAAATTATCGGACACTTTGCCAAAGGCATTATTGAGATGAGCTATTCAACGACATCCATTATTGCAGCCTTTGTATGTTCGAGTCTGATTGGTATCATTTTTGGTTTCTTACCGGCACGAAATGCGGCGCAACTCGATCCAGTTGCAGCACTAGCAAGAGAATAAGGAATTTGAGTATGTCTTTTCATTTTAAAAAATTAGGATTAGCACTGGCACTCACAGGTTCTTTAGCTGGCTGCTCTGCTGTTGTTAAAACACCATACAACTCGCCATCGGTACAGGTTCCTCAACAGTTCCAATATGATGTGCAAAAGAACAAAAATGTAAATCTTAGCGATCAATGGTGGACTCTCTTTAATGACGCTCAGCTCAATCAGTTGGTTGACCAAGTTCTCGCCAAAAATAGTGATCTTATTGTTGCTGGTATCACACTGAAGCAAGCTCGCTTACAAGCTGGCTTAGCTGAAAACCAACAAGGTATTCGTACCAGTTCAAGTGTATCAACAGGTCATAACTATGATCTACGCTCCGGAAATGGCACGGATCGTGGTTTATCAACCAGTGTGGGTGTCAGTTATGAGTTAGATTTATTTGGTAAACTTGCCAATCAAACAGAAGCGAGTCGTTGGGAAGCTCTTGCAAGCGCACAGGACTTACAAGCAACTGCGCAAAGTTTAGTTGCCACCACAGCCAAACTATATTGGCAATTGGGTTATTTAAATGAGCGATATAACACCATCCAACAGAATTTAGCCTCTACACAGAAAATTTATGAATTGGTGCAATCACAATACAAAGCAGGTGCGGTTTCAGGTTTAGATTTAACTCAAGCAGAACAATCGGTTCAAAGCCAAAAAGCCAGTTTGAGTCAGATTGAACAACAACGTGTAGAAACACGTACAGCCATTGCAGTATTGCTACATATGCCTGTACAGCAACTGAGTATTCAAGAACCGAAACAGCTCCCAAGAAATGCTCTGCCGAATATCGCTGTGGGGCTACCTGCGGATATTTTGTCGCGTCGCCCAGATTTACAAGCTTCAGAATTACGTCTACGTAAAACACTATCGAATAAGGATGCAACCAAAGCCAGCTACTACCCTTCGATTAATCTCACAGGTAATTTAGGTGCTTCGAGTACATCGCTGACACAACTTTTGAAGAATCCTGCACTCACTTTAGGTGCGAGTTTAAGCCTACCCTTTCTTCAATATAATGATATGAAGAAAGATATTGCGATTAGTGATCTGGAATATGAAAAAGCGATTATTCAATATCGCCAAACGCTATACCAAGCTTTCGCTGATGTAGAAAATGCATTATCGAATCGAACTCAACTGAATCAGCAAGTACAGTTACAGCAACGTAATATAGAGTTAGCTAATAAAACTGAGCGACTTACCGAAGTGCGTTATCGCAATGGTGCAATCGCCTTAAAGAATTTACTTGATGCTCAAGAGACCACACGCAATGCACGACTCAGCTTAGTGGAAACCAAGCAGAATCAATACAATGCCTATGTGACGTTAATGCAAGCCATGGGTGGGAGTCCTGTTAAAGAACTACCAAAACAATAGCACACGAGTTGTTATTGTTTACTTGCTTACTTGCTTACTTGCTTAAAGTTTTTGGCTCATTTCTAATGAGCTGAGAGCTTTACTATTGGTTACGGCGTTGTCCCTTAGCTTTCTTTGGTCTCGTGCCTTCAGACCACCATTCAGGTATTATACTAGGGGATTTACCTAAAATATCTTTTAATATAGAGACTAGATCATAAGAAACTAAACCATCTATATGTTCATGCAAACTAGGATCGATATTGTTTCGGAGCGGATCTAACACAAAGTCTATACCATTTATACGAGCCAATTTTGCAGCTGGAACAAAGTCACTATCTCCAGCAAAAAGAACAATCTTATCTACAAGTCTTTCCTGTGCAATACTGGCTATATCTACACCAAGTTTAATATCTACACCTTTTTGACGCATGCTGTAATAAAAGTCATTATTTGTGAGATCTTCAAATTTACATATGCCTTTCAAAAGGTTGTTGAGAGCATCATCCGTTAACTTCCATTGCTTATCATGTTTGATTGTCCCTAAACGCAGAGCAAATTTCCTCTGCTTTTTAACTTCTGTGAGAATTTCATTTCGATGAATTGTTTCTGGTTGTTTAGAAAAATCTAAAACTCGAGGATTCGTTTCTCCTGAATTAACAAGAGGATAATGTACTTTTATATTTAATGGTGGTGAGTCGTAGTAAAATACACGATACAAATGTTGATAGATACTTGAGTTACCGTCATTGAGATGTCTCTTGATACAGCAATTTAAAACTTGTACAACTTGTTTAGGCGTCAACTCAGGCTCGGAAGGGAAATAGCGGCGTTTGAAAAAATTTAGGCGTTTCAAAAAGAATGACGCGTCTACTAGTACTGCAACCTTTATGTCCATAAAATTATTTTGTTTAGTTCTGATATAAAAAAAACCTGCGGGTGAGGCAAGGTTGTTAACAAATAAACCAAGCTTAACCGCAGGTGCTATATAATTAATATTAGCTATTTTAGCTGCTTTGTCAACAAAAACTAACTTTTCACGAGTGATTCATAACATGTAGCATATTATGTTTAGGGTTTAAAATGATTACAGCATAGATAGTATAAATCACAGCGATTAATATAGCTTTATCTCCATCTTAAAAAAATAAAGCCGCTATAAAGCGGCTTTATCGTATGATTTAGATAAATCTATTATTCATCATCCATCATTGACTGGCTCATACCGACAGTATTGAAACCACCATCAACATATAAGATTTCACCCGTAATACCAGAAGCCAACGGCGAGCAAAGGAACAACGCAGCATTACCCACTTCTTCAATCGTTACATTACGTTGTAGCGGAGCAATCTTTTCATTAGCATCTAACATTTTACGGAAAGACTTAATACCAGACGCGGCCAATGTACGGATTGGACCCGCAGAGATCGCATTCACACGAATCCCTTCTTTACCCAAGCTTAGTGCTAAATAACGAACACCCGCTTCTAAAGATGCTTTAGCCATCCCCATCACGTTGTAGTTTGGCATCACACGCTCAGAACCTTGATAAGTCAAAGTTAATAAACAACCTTGACGTGCTTGTAATAAAGGTTTTGCAGCACGAGCCATCGCAACAAAGCTATACGCGCTAATGTCATGTGCAATTTTAAAACCCTCACGATCTGTCACGTCGGTAAAGTCACCATCTAGCGTATGTGCAGGTGCAAAACCAATCGAATGCACAACACCGTCTAAACCATCCCAGTGTTTTGCCAACTCGACAAAAGTATTGTCAATTTCTGCATCAATCGCCACATCACAAGGGAAAACGAGGGTTGAACCAAACTGTGCTGCAAAGTCATCAACACGTTTTTTTAGCTTTTCATTTGGATAAGTAAATGCTAACTCTGCGCCTTCACGGTGTAATGCTGTCGCAATACCGAAAGCAATTGATAATTTACTTGCAATACCAGCAATTAAAAAACGCTTACCAGCTAAAAGTCCTTGTGACATCTTATTCTCACTCGAAAAATTTTCACCACATCATGCCAACATTCCTGATTTTTCGGAATTGCATAATCCACCTTTTTTACAATCTTGCATAAAAAAAATCGCCCTCAGATGAAGGCGATTTTCTTTTTAAGATAATAATTCGTTAGTCATCACCTTGGATCAGACTCAACAAACGCATAAATGAGTAATACATCCATACCAAAGTTGCTAACAGTGCAATTGCACACAACCATTCAAATGCTTTCGGAGCACGTTGTGCTGCTGCACTTTCAATTAAATCAAAATCTAAAATTAAGTTCAGTGAAGCAATTACCGCAACAAAAGCTGCAAAACCGATACCTAACCAGTTACTTTCAAAGATATAAGGAATACTTGAGCTAAATGCTAAACTCATGATGATCTGAACGACAAATACCAAAGCAATCGCAATAGATGCTGAGATCACCACTGCTTTGAATTTCTCAGTTGCACGAATGATTTGGAATTTATATAAACCAAATAGAACTAATGTGGTCACAAATGTTGCAAGTAAAGCTTGTAACGGAACACCTGGAAATTTCAGTTGGAAAATAAAAGAAATACCACCTAAAAATGCACCTTCAAATAAAGCATAAGGAATTGCTAAAGCAGGTGCTGTATTGGATTTAAATGTTGTAATCAAAGCTAGAACAAAACTGCCAATTGCCCCGACGATTGCCGCTGCATATGCAATCGAAAGATTTGCTGTGAATGCACAATAGAAAAATAGAGCCATTCCGAGAACCGCTGCGATCACAGTCAAAAGAACCGATTTTTGAATCGCTCCTTGAATGGTCATGGGTTCAGCCAAGTCACTATAGGTTTCAACACGAGTTAAAATTGGATTATTACTTTGCATGTATACGCTCTTTTTATAGTTAGCAATAAAAGCACAAGTTTAAGCGATTTCTTTATTCTGCCCAATATTTTTTTACATTCATTAAAAAAAGGAGCCGAAGCTCCTTTTATATTTCAATGGCATCCTTATAAAAGATAAGCCATGAGTTATTTATTCATAATAAAAAAATATTCACGGTAATATTTTAATTCAGCAATTGAGTCACGAATATCGTCCATCGCCAAATGCGAAGCATTTTTCTTTAAGCCACTCATAATTTCAGGTCTCCAGCGTTTCGCCAACTCTTTGACTGAAGATACGTCTAAATTACGATAATGGAAGAACTGTTCAAGTTCAGGCATCAGGCGGTGTAAGAAACGGCGATCTTGGCAAATTGAGTTACCACACATTGGTGATGATTTTGGATTCACCCATTTTTTTAAGAACTCAAGTGTTTGCTGTTCTGCATCTTGCGCAGACAATTTGCTACGGCGTACACGTTCAATTAAACCTGATTGACCATGTTGCTTGGTATTCCATTCATCCATTGCGTTTAGAATCAAATCTGATTGATGAACCGCTAAAACAGGACCTTCAGCAAGAATATTAAGATTATCATCAGTAATAATTGTTGCGATTTCAATAATCTTATCGTTATCAGTATCCAGACCTGTCATTTCTAGGTCGATCCAAATTAATCGTGTATCTGGGGTGCTGCTCATAGATCGTGATTCTAAAGTGCTTAAAAACATCAATAGTAGCAAATTAATTACTTCTTGGCTGTAATTCTATAGTGGCTTCATGCTATTTTTGCGGTCTTAAATGTATGGATTTTTTGGGACATGAATGGCTTTAATTCGTAAACGTCGCTTAACCGAACAACAGCAACGTCGTATTGAGAAACAGCACAAATCTCGTCAAGACGACATTGACACATCACAAGATTTGGATGGGCTAGTTGTTCAGCATTATGGTCGTCAACTCGAAGTACAAGCACTATCTGTACCTGATCAACATCCAGAAAAACCAGAAGTTCAAGATGGTGAGCCTGAACCATTCTGGAAACCAATTGAATTGGATAGTGTTTGGCGTTGCCATACTCGTACCAATCTCGAATTATTGGTCACTGGTGATCGCGTCAAATGGCAAGCAGATCCAAATACAGGTTTAGGAATCATTACTGCGATCTATCCTAGACAATCTCTACTGACTCGCCCTGACCGATATCATAAGGTTAAGCCTGTGGCAGCAAACATTAGTCTGATTGTGATTGTATTTGCACCATTGCCAGAACCTGCACCAACATTGATTGATCGTTATTTGGTTGCCTGTGCTGATGCCAATATTCCTGCATTATTGGTACTCAACAAATCAGACTTACTCACTGAAAATGATCCTATTCTAAATTTACTCAGTGAATATGAAACCTTGGGTTATGAAACCATGATCTGCCAATCACAAGGTGATTTGACTGAACTTGCTCAACGCTTGGACAAGGAAACTGTGGCTTTTGTTGGGCAATCAGGTGTTGGTAAAAGCTCATTGATCAATACCATCGTCCCAAATGCAGCACAGAAAACCAATGTAATCTCTGAAAACTCAGCCCTTGGTCAACACACCACGACTTCAACACGCCTGATTAAATTTGGATCAAACGGCGCATTGATTGATTCTCCTGGGATTCGTGAGTTCGGACTATGGCATCTAAATTTAGAAAAAGTTCGCACAGGTTTTCCTGAAATTGAATCACATCTTGGTCTCTGCCAATTCCGTAATTGCACCCATACGCATGAGAAAAATTGTGCATTGAAACAAGCAGTTGATCAAGGTGAAATCTTACAGCGCCGTCTTGAAAGTTATTTACGCCTCATTGATGAAATTCAAGAAGCTCAACAAAAAAGTTAACTTTTCTCGATCATTCCCCCTTGAACTAAGGATTTTGATCACCATAGAGATACGTTATACTCAGGATCAATTTTGATTTTAACTTTAGGTGACTTGTGGAACGCTGGTTAGAGTTTATGGGGAATCACCCCTTCTTATTTGGTGCGCTCGGCGTATTGATCGTGTTGTTCTTTGTTTTAGAAGGACAACGTAATGGTCGTAAAATTTCACCGCAATCACTCGGTATTTTGGTTAAAGCAAAAAATGCCATGCTGATTGACCTTCGTGATGCGAAAGATTTCCGTGATGGTCACATCAGCGGTAGCCGTAACATTCCATATAGCCAAATCACAAGTCATGTAGATGAATTAAAAGCAAGTGATCGTCCATTGGTATTTATCTGTAACTTAGGTCAAGTTGCGGGTGCAGCATTGCAAAAAGTTGCGCATGCAGATAGCTATCGTCTAGATGGTGGTATCAGCAACTGGAAAGCTCAAGGCTTACCCTTAGTTAAAAGTAAAACCAAAGCTTAAGGAGCAATAAGATGACAACTCCAAACGTCACAATTTACTCAACGCTGTCTTGCCCATACTGTGTACGTGCAAAACAATTACTTGAGCGTAAAGGCGTTGCTTTTAAAGAAATTAATCTTTCAAATGAAGCACCTGAAGTTCGTATTGAGTTAATGCAACGTACTAACCACCGTACAGTGCCTCAAATTTTTATCAAAGACCAATTCATTGGCGGTTTTGATCAACTTTATGCTTTAGAGCGTGAAGGTAAACTCGACCAATTATTAGCTTAACTTTAAGGAAAAACAATGAGCGAAGAACAAGTTCAACCACAACTTGCATTAGAACGTATTTATACTAAAGATATTTCTTTTGAGGTTCCTGGCGCGCAAGTATTTACAAAACAATGGCAACCAGAACTCAATATCAATTTATCTTCTGCTGCAGAAAAAATTGACCCAAATCATTACGAAGTATCATTAAAAGTTGTAGTTCAAGCAACAAATGAAAATGAAACGGCGTTTATCGTTGATGTAACTCAATCAGGTATCTTCTTGGTTGATAATGTTGAAGAAGACCGTCTTCCATATATCTTAGGTGCTTACTGCCCAAATATCTTGTTCCCGTTCTTACGTGAATCGGTAAATGATTTAGTAACTAAGGGTAGCTTCCCACAATTGTTACTTACACCAATTAACTTTGATGCAGAATTTGAAGCAAACATGCAACGCTTACAAGCGGATGCAGATGCTCAAGGTCAAGCATAATCGTTATTGCGATAGCTGTAAAAAAGGACTGAATATCAGTCCTTTTTTTATTACTCAACAATCGTTCTAAAGGTAAGATTAATCCGTGGTGTAAATATTTTTTTGGTTGGCGGTAAACGATGTAACCAATATGTCTGTGTCATATCTTTCATGACTAATAAACTGCCATGTTCTAAAAACACATCAACTTTTTCTTTGGTTTGTTTATGTTTAAACGCAAATTTACGTTCCGCTCCAAAGCTTAAAGAAGCAATTGCACCATTTTTGATAAGATCGATTTCATCATCACTGTGCCAAGCCATTCCCTCTTCTCCAGAGTGGTAAAGATTGAGCAAGCAAGAATTGAATGTTTCACCTGTTAATTTTTCGACTAAGGCTTTTAACTCAATCAGTTCTATAGTCCAAGGCAAAGCATATTTATTAATGTTGGAATACGTATATTCGAAGCCTCGATCACCATACCAAGCGACTTTTCTTTTAGTTATAATTTTTCGACCAAAAATAATCGCCTGATCGTTTTCCCATGCAATATTCTTCATAAGCATTTCGAAATAGTGATCTGCTTCTAAACGACTTAAAACTTTACCGTAATAATGAACAGTCCCCTCGTAGGGTAAATAGTTCACTGTTGGATCTGCTTCAATATCAAATAATTGCATGAGTCTGCGAACCCTCCCAACCAATAATAGCTGTTTTACGAACTGTTCCCCACTCATATCCACCGATAGCGCCAGTCGACTGAATCACGCGATGGCAAGGGATTAAAAATGCAATCGGGTTATGACCAATTGCTGTTCCAACAGCACGAGCTGCTTTGGGATGATCGATCATCTGGGCAAGTTGTCCATAAGTCGAAAGTTGCCCCATTGGAATTTTGAGTAAGCTCTGCCAAACTTTTAATTGAAAGGGTGTGCCCTTGAGATGTAATTTAATCATCGGGAGTTGTTCCCAATCCTGCCGAAAAAACTTCAATGCAGCTTCTTGAAAAGCGTCAACTTGTTCAACATACATTGCATGAGGAAATTGCTCTTTTAAATGTGCTAATGCTTCAGCTGTATTTTCTACAAATCGAAGTGTACAAATGCCTTTCTGAGTGGATGCAATAAACACCTGACCAAATGGTGTTTCAGAAAACTGATAATGAATCGTTAAATGCTGCCCACCATATTTATACTCAGCAGGTGTCATACCTTCTATTTGAATAAAAAGATCATGTAGTCGACTGGTACTCGATAATCCTGTAGCAAATGTTGCATCAAATACGCTGCCCTGCTGTTGCTTCAGAACCTTCTTTGCATGTTCAATACTGATATATTGTAAAAATTTCTTCGGACTGGTACCCGCCCACTCAGTAAACAAGCGCTGAAAATGTGCCGGGCTAAGATGAATATGTGCTGCTATTTCATCAAGCTGCGGCTGCCTTTGAAAATTGTTCTGTATATAAGCAATCGCTTCTGCAATTCGCTGATAATGTTGTTGTGAGGACATAGGATTAGCTCTCATCATTCATCGTTTCACTGTATCAATTTAGAAATTTGATGAAAATCCGAATCATGCTCAGTTTATGTTCTCATTCAATATAAATGAATGCGCATAAAAAAACTGCACGTTTAATACGTACAGTTTTATCACTAAACTACTGGCTCGACTTAACAATACATGCTTAGAGTTATTGATCTAAATCCCAATAAATTAATGCATATAATGCTTATGACCTTGATCACGTAAATCTGCAATTTTCTTCGCTTGTTTTTTTGCTTCGTCTAACTTACCTGCTTGAACAAGTACTTTTGCTTTATCAATTTCCACAATAATTTGCTCAAATAACGCTGTTGAAGTCGGAACTTTTTCAGCTGAATGTGAGGCCAACTTATACTGTTTTGAATGGACTGCTGCTGCACGCATATTATTTAAAGCAGCTGTTGCCGCCTGTGGATTTTCAGCCTGATTGAATGCTTTATAGTTTTTACCGAGTACTTTCATATCATCAGATAAACCACCAGCAAAAACTGGGCTACTCAAACTAAAACATGACAACATAAGTGCAGTGGCTAAAGTTTTTTTAATCATCAGGATGTCCTATCAAAACTGTGGCTATAATTGAGTTCACGTACAGACTGACATCGCACACAGTTGTGCATGTAGGTCAGATGACGACGTAAGTTTAGAATACATAAAAAATGCAACGATTTCGTTGCATTTTAATTAAAAGTAAAATGGTTTTATTTACGACTTCTGTAGTAAAGCATCATGTATTGCTTCTACCAATTGTTGCGAAATCTCTTGCTTTGACGCTTTCTCTAACTCACGCTTTTCCATATGGTATGACCGAGCGAAAAATACTGTCATTGCATTTTCATCAGAAGCGAAACCAATATCAGGTCGAGACACATCATTACATGCGATCATGTCTAGTTTTTTAGCAACCAATTTACCTGCAGCATATTCTTCAACATTTTGCGTCTCAGCAGCAAAGCCCACCATAAATGGACGTTGTTGTTGCTGTGCAATGGTCGCTACAATATCTGGATTCTTAACCAATGAAACTGCAAGTTCATCTCCAGACTTTTTAATTTTATGTTCCGCAACTTCAGCAACTCGATAATCAGCAACAGCGGCAGTTGCAATAAAAATATCACAACCTTCTTTTAGCTGATTCATACTAACATCAAGCATTTGCATAGCAGATTTCACATTAATTCTATCAACACCATTTGGTGTATCTAAACTGACAGGACCTGCAACTAAAGTGACTTTTGCACCAGCCGCATAACATGCTGCTGCCAAAGAAAAGCCCATTTTTCCTGTGCTGTGATTAGAAATATAACGGACAGGATCAATTGCTTCACGCGTTGGACCCGCAGTGATAGTGACACGCTTGCCAGCGAGTAAACCAAATTTCTCAGCAATTGCACGTTGCGCTTTATGAAAATAAGCGGCTACTTGTTTGGCTAAATCCTCAGGTTCAGGCATACGACCTAGACCAACATCTCCACAAGCTTGTTCACCAGCATCAGGCATAATGACATGCACACCATCTTCAACCAGAGTTTGTAGATTGCGTTGCGTTGCTTTTGCTGCCCACATTTGCTGGTTCATAGCAGGTGCAACCCAGACAGGGGCTTTCGTCGCTAAATATAATGTACTGAGCAAATCATCTGCCAAACCATTGGCAAATTTTGCAATCGTGTCACAACTTGCAGGAGCGACTAACACCAAGTCAGCCCATCGCGCCAACTCGATGTGTCCCATACCTGCTTCTGCTTCAGGGTTGAGTAGCTCAGTATGTACAGGATTACCTGACAAGGCTTGAAATGTTAAAGGTGTGATAAATGCTTGTGCGCCATGTGTCATGACCACGCGGACATCGAAACCAAAATCTTTTAAACGGCGTACTAAAATGGCACTTTTATAGGCAGCAATACCACCCGTAACCGCTAATATAATGTTTTTATGTGGAATTACACTTAGATCGAAGCTCACAAACAGTGTACCTTTCTGTTGCAGTGGCGCTCACAATATCATTAAATATCGCCATACCCAAGTGATGCACTTGGAAAAATTATCATCATAAAAAAATTATGTGAATAAAAATGAATCAATCCATAAAACAATCCATTAAAGCATGGCCCGAACAAGAACGACCAAGAGAACGTTTACTCTCGCAAGGACCTCAAAGTTTATCGGATGCTGAACTACTAGCGATTTTTCTCCGCTCTGGCTCAAAACAACACTCAGCTGTTGAACTTTCTCGTATCCTGATTCAGCATTTTGGAGGATTGAACCCAATTTTTGATGCTTCATTAGAAGACTTGTCCCAATTTAATGGCATCGCGTCAACCAAATATGCGCAACTCATGGCAGTCAAAGAATTAGGACGACGTTATTTGAATAACTATTTTCATCAACAACGACTATGTTTAGATCATTCTTCTTTGGTTTTGGATTATTTACGTTATGAACTTCTAGGTGAAAAACAAGAAGTGTTTGCTGTTCTGTGTTTAGATGCAGAACTGAGGAAGCTTCATTTCAAAAAACTATTTTACGGTTCGCAGCATTCATGTAGCGTTTCATTGAATCAGACCCTACGCTACGCAATTCAACAACAAGCCTGTCAAATCGTCGTTGCACACAACCATCCCTACGGAATAGCCCAACCTTCAAATGAAGACATCTACTTTACTCAACAACTCAAACAAGCTTGTAAATTGGTTGAAATTCATTTGATTGATCACTTTATTATTTCACCTGATGGCTATTTTTCTTTTACTGAACAACAACTACTCAACCCTATTAAAATCAAGCAATCTGATCTTGACAAAGCGCCCATCTAACATGAACATCAACAGATAAAATTAATGATTCAAATAACATGATTGTCCGCGACCAGCCTAGCATTTTTAAAGTTTTATTCTCATGGCGCGGGACGATTTTACCCAAAATTTTACCCTCTTTAGGTTTTGTCATGTTGATCTCTGCAATTATTGGCGGAGTTGAATATATTGACCTATATCGTTTTCCTGAAATTCCATTGGTTGGTTTTACGTTGATCGGCGTTGTACTGTCGATTTTCTTAGGTTTCAAAAATACGGCATGTTATGACCGTTGGTGGGAAGCTCGTAAACTTTGGGGTGTTCTAATTGCGACTTCACGTCATTTTGATCGAGATTGTCGTGTGTTGGCACAAGCCAGACGTGAAAGGATCATTCAAAATGTGATTGTTTTTGCGAATGTACTGCGTGATCGATTACGCCACCAAACAGCCAACCCAACCGAACTCACCGAAACTAGCGGTTTGAGTCAGCAAGCTTTGAATCAGCTTTACCAACAACATAATGCTCCGCAATACACACTAAGCCTTATTCAATGGGAATTACTGCAAGCGCTGAAAGACGGTGAAATTTCTGATGTGATTTATACACAAATGAACCGTCATGTCGCAGCTTTAAGTGAGATGCAAACGGGTTGTGATCGTATTGCCAATACCCCTATTCCTTTTGCTTATTCGGTCTTATTGAACAGAACTGTTTATTTTTTCTGTTTTATGCTGCCATTTAGCTTAGGTTCTTTACTTGGTTTAGTCACACCACTCTTAGTCGGAATTTTGGCTTATACCTTTTTGGGACTCGATGCGCTGAGCACAGAAATTGAAGAACCTTTTGGAACGCAAAGCAATGACTTACCTTTAGATGCGATGGTGCGTTCAATTGAAATTGAACTGTTAAGCACGCTGGGCAGACCTACTCCACCGCCCATACAGGCACATGATCACAATTTATTGTAAGTTAGAATTATTGGAAACGATCCCAAATTCCAATCTGCCCCTCTTTTACTCGTGGTGTATTACCCAGTTTAATCCACGGCATATTTTCTCCATGAAAATCACTGCCTATCGAAACGGCTAAATCAAACTGCTGAATCATTCGATCAACCATTTGACGTGTCGAAGCCGGTTCTATACTTGGAGGTAATTCAACTGCATCTCCTCCCGCCTCGGCAAATAATTCAATTAAATATCTGATATTCGTCGCAGATAAATCATAGCGCGTTGGGTGAGCCAATACAGCAAAACCCTGACTCGCATGTATCACATCGATGGTATCTTTTAAGCCTAATCCTTCAAATTTCACGAAAGCCTTTTTTCCTTCTTTTAGGAAACGGTCAAATGCCTGCTGTGGACGACTAACGATATTTTTCTCTACCAATGTTTTAGCGATATGTGTTCGGGTCACACGATCTGCTTGCCCATCAACCTTCGCAATTACATCTGGATAAATATCAAAATCAATACATTTCTCTAATAAGTCACAGATGACCTTAGCTCGTTCAGCACGGACTTTTTTCTGATTTTCAAGCATAGCTTGGATCGGTGTTTCATCTTGCATATTCAGCGCCACGATATGCACACCATAGCTTTTTTTCGTGTTTGGTCTTGACCACTGACTCGATATTTCAACACCAGAAATAATCTGAATATCATGATCTTGAGCATACTTTCGTGCAGAGCTTAAACCATCCATAGTGTCATGGTCAGTTACAGCCAACATATGGATTTTCAAATCGACAGCAGCCTGTACCAGTTGCTCAGGAGAGAACGTACCATCAGAAATGTGAGTATGAGTATGTAAATCGACACCGAACATGGTTTGTATTATGCTATCTGACCTATTTCAACATCGTACTGTAACATGAAAGCGTTGCTCGACTACCTTCCGCTGATTATCTTCTTCTACTTTTATAAAACGACCGATCCTAAGGATAGTCAACATCCCCTTCTCCAATTGGTGGGTAGCGCAGGAAATACTGATCAAAATCATATTCTTGTTGCAACATGCGCGCTTCTTATTTCAACCTTAGTGGTTTATGGCTGTTTGTTCTTTTTCCAAAAATTCAAACTGGAAAAAATGCAATGGTTTATTGTGGTGATGTCCATTATTTTTGGAGGAATCACTTTAATTTTCAGTGATGTAACTTACATTAAAATGAAAGCTGTCATCATCAATATTGGAATAGGTATCGGGTTCTTAGTCACACCTTTATTCAATAAAGAACGGATGCCAATTATCCAAAAATTATTAGGTTCGTTACTTGAGTTAAGTCCTCAAGGTTGGATGCGTTTAAACTGGGCTTGGTGTGGGCAATTCTTCTTATTAGCCTCACTACATTTTTTCTTCGGTTTTATCTTTATGCAAGGCAAATATTGGGGCGAATTCACCGCATTTGGCGATATTATCGTTTCTATCAGTTACCTTGCTGTTATACTGTTTTGCTTAAGAAAGCATTTTAAAACCACAGACTAAATTTAAAGTTATTGAGCTACAGCTATGCCCTATTTTGTGCTGACTTGTACTGATCGTGAAGGTACTCTAGAAAAACGTTTAGCAACTCGACCTCAACATTTAGAACGCTTACAAAAATTAGATGATGAAGGTCGTCTGATCGCAGCGGGCGCTCATCCTAAAGACCCAAACAATCCTCAAGCAGGATTCTTAGGTAGCACGATTATTGTCGAATTTGATAGTCGTGAAGCTCTCGATGCATGGATCCAAGATGAACCGTTCTTAAAAGAAGGGATATATGCTGATATCGAAGTGAAATTGTTCAACAAAGCTTTTCCAAAAGGGTAAATCATGCAAGTTTCAGTGAGAAGCTTTTTCGCTTTATGTTTACTCAGTTCAACGACTTGGGCTGTTGAACCAACAACGCCACCAGCACCAACAGCGGCTGCGCCTACAACACCCGTTACTACACCTGCAACTGTACAACCTAAACCTGCAACAGCAACAACAGGTGGCTCCACAAAGAATACAACAACGGCTACTGCTCCAAAGCCGTTGACTGCGGAACAAATTGCAAAAGCCAAACAACAACAAGATGCAAAAGTCAAAGCCATGATTCAAGATCAAGCAACACGCTTGAAACAACTTGAACATGCAAATCTGCAAGCTCTGTCTCAAAACCAAGAATTGCAATTAAAAAATGATAACTTGACTGTACAAGTCCAAGTTCTGCAAAGTGAACGCAGTGCTCAGATGTTTTTATATGGCGCTATGACGATTGCTGTCGGGGTAATTTTAGGTTTCTTTATCGCAAGTTATGTCTACACCAAACGTCGTCGTCAGTGGTAAATATCAATCTTCATGTTACAAACATTAAAACTTCAAACAGCTGAATTAGATTGGGAACTTGTTGATGGTATCGAAGTTCCCATATCTAAACAATTTGGCGACGTGTATTTTTCTAAAGATAACGGTTTACTCGAAACACGCCATGTGTTTTTAAATGGAAATGATCTTAGTACACGGTTATCAGAACTCTGTGACTTTCAGTATTTCTGTGTAGGTGAAACGGGTTTTGGTACAGGACTCAATATTCTTACCCTTTGGCAACTTTGGCAAAGTGTTCGCCCTGATAATCACAGTCATTTACATGTCATCAGTGTTGAAAAATTCCCTCTCAGTAAAGCTGATCTCATACGTGCGCTTAGTGTTTGGGATGAGCTTAAACCTCTTGCAGATAAACTAGTACAACAATACCCATTACCGATTGCAGGTTGTCATCGCCTGAGTTTTCCCGAAGAGCGATTTAGCATCGATCTATGGCTCGGTGATGCGCAGGACATTTTCCCAAGTATCCCAAAAACACAATCAGTCAATGCTTGGTTTCTCGATGGGTTTGCGCCTTCATGTAACCCTGATATGTGGCAAGAAAATGTATTAAATCATATTGTGCGCTTATCCGAGTACGGAACGACCTTTGCATCCTTCAGCGTTGCAGGTGTTCTTAAACGCGGACTAAAACAACACGGGATCCAAATCAGCCGACCTAGAGGCTTTGGTCACAAACGAGAAATGTTAAAAGCCATTTGGCTAGACTGCCCAGATCAGGAAAATCCAGAGGCTGAGCTACTCCAAGAGCTTCCAGCAGCATTACCTGAAACAACGCAACTAAAGCAGCGACAAATCGCCATTATCGGTGCTGGAATAGCAGGTTTGACCACCGCATGGGCATTTGCTCAGCGTGGACATCAAGTAATGATTTACGAGCAAAATGAACCACTTTCAGGTGCTTCTGGTAATCCTCTTGCGTTACTCAATCCTAAGCTGTGTCCAATTGATCAAGCCCATGAACATTTAATGACTCTAAGCTGGCAGCATGCTTTAAACTTTTATTCACGATTTAAAGCATTCCGTGCAATCCAAGTAGAACAGATCGCAATAAAAAATGCCGATGAGCTACTTGGACTAGAACAACAATATCCTGAATCAGTTTTCGGGACAGCTCATTCTTCCCCTAATCAAACACTCGAAACCCACTATCCAAGTTTGATATTGCAGCAAGCTGGCGCAGTTTCTCCTCATGTATTGCGTGATGAGATTTTAAAACATTCAAATATCAGCATAAAAAAAGCCAAAGTTTCTCGTCTTAAATCAAAATCAACGCAAACAGAAATTTGGCAAGATCAGGACTTAATTTCGGTAGCAGATCACGTCGTCGTGTGTTGTGCAAAACAAAGTGCTACCTTATTTGAAAATTATCCTGTATTGAAGCCTATTCGAGGGCAAGTCAGTTGGGTGGATAACGCCGTACAGCCTTTGGCCTTGAATCAGGCTTATAGCTATGGTGGTTATTGTATGCAGTTAGATGACTCTCAATTGATTTTAGGTGCATCCTTCTATCCTAACCGTGACGATAGTGATGTTCTTGCTGAAGACCATGTGCATAATTACGAACTTATCCACAGTGTCTTCCCACAATATGCTGAACAACTTCCATCCATCGACATATGGCATGGTCGTGCTTCTATTCGGGCGCAGAGTTCAGACTATTTCCCTTTAGTTGGGAAAATGGAATCAAACACTGAAATTTATACTTTTGCAGGTTTAGGTTCTAAAGGATTTTTATTTGCACCATTATGCAGTGAGATTTTAGCTGCATTAGTGTTGGGTGAGCTTTGTCCCGCTCCACAATCTTTACTAAGTAAATTGAATCCGTTACGTTTCCAAAAAAAAGTAAAAGTGAGGAAACCATATTATTCGAAGCAAATGTAGTTTTTATCTTTCAAATAGAAACTTTGATTTATTTTTATGAGTTTGCCAAAACACAAATGTATTTTGGCAAACTTTTTTCATTTATACACCTTCTACAAGAGGTAAGCCAGCATCACGTGCTGCACGAGTACCTCCCATCAAAATGACGTATTCACGTGAACTGTCTAGACCTTCTAAAAGCTCAGCTGCTCGCGGTGCTTTACTGCCACCACCACATAAAATGTAAATCGGCTGATCCGCTGCAACTTGAGTCAAACTATCCGCAGTTAATTCAGCAATAGGACGATTTACTGCCCCTTTGACATGAGCCTCTGAATACGCTTTGGTATCTCGGACATCCCAAATGATCGCGCCCTCTGGGAACTCAAATGTTGTAATTTCTTGTTTACGGATCATTGCGCACTCCTTTGATGTAAACAACACTTGGCAAATGAAGAAAACACCCTTAGCATCTCAAATATTCTTTCCCTTTGTAAAGGTCTAACCATGCCTTCTTTTGATATTGTTTCTGAATTAGAGTTATTTGAAGTCAATCATGCGGTACAAAACACGCAAAAAGAGATTGGTACACGTTTTGACTTTCGCGGACAAGACGTTTCGATCGAGTTAAATGAGAAAAATAAAGAGATTAAAATCTCGACTGAAAGTGATTTCCAATGTGAACAAGTCTATACCATGCTTGAAAATCATTTCTATAAACGTAAGGTTGATGTACAAGCGCTTGATCCACAAAAAGCCACTGCATCAGGTAAACATGTAGTACAAGTGATCAAACTCAAAGATGGACTTGACTCAGATACTGCAAAAAAAATTAATAAAGCCATTAAAGAAAGTGGTATCAAAGCGCAATCTTCTATCCAAGGAGACAAAATCCGCGTCACTGATAAAAAACGTGATACGTTGCAACAAGTCATGAATTTTTTACGTGAACAACAATTTGGTCTGCCACTGCAATTTAATAATTTCAAAGACTAAGCAATAGGCTCGCTATGGCAAAAGATAACCGTCTTTATACGTTAGTTAAAACCACTTCTAAATTCCCTAAAGGTATCCGTAGTACCTTATGGAGCAAAGCATTTGGCCATGTTGTTCCGATGGTAGGAACAGCGAACATACGCTATTTAGAAGTAGATAAAGATCATGTGACTGTTCGCATTGAAAACCAACGTAATATGCAAAATCATATTAAGGGTGTACACGCCGCAGCTATGGCTTTATTAGCTGAGACAGCAACTGGATTTTTAACAGGTTTACATGTACCTGATGATCGCATTTTATTGATCAAATCTTTACATGTAGATTATTTAAAAGTCGCACAAGGCGGTTTAACTGCAACTGCAACATTATCGGCTGATCAACAAAAGTTCATTGCAAATAATGAAAAAGGCGAGCTACTGATTCCTGTTACAGTCATTGATGATTCAGCAAATGAACCGATCCAATGCCAAATGCTTTGGGCTTGGTTACCCAAACGTAAAAAATAATAACTGATCTAAACTTCTTTTAGATTGTTACTCAGCCCAAGATACAAATACCGTTTTGTTTCTTGGGCTTGATATTATGAAAAAATTTACTTTATTCCCATCATATTTTTGACGACTATCATTACTGCTTGTTCTTCTATTCCATCCAATACGACTCATCTTAACAGCTCGAACCAAACTCTCTCCGATGAGCTATCAGAACAAAATAAGAAAATTGTCGTGGACTTTTATGAAGGTGTTTTTTTGAAACACCAAGTTAAAGCACATGCTGATCGCTATATTGGCGACCAATATATTCAACATAATCCGAATGTTCCCGATGGCAAAGCACCTTTTGTAAACTTCTTTACGGAGAAATTTAGCAATAATCCAGCAGCAAAAAATGTAATTAAAAAAGCGATTGCTGAAAAAAACCTAGTTGTTCTACATGTTCATTCAACTGAAAATGATACAGATCGGGGACGAGCGATTATTGATATTTTCCGTGTTGAAAATGGGAAAATTATCGAGCATTGGGATGTGATTCAAAACATCCCAGAGCAAAGTAAAAACATTAATACCATGTTCTAGCTATAAAGGTATAACCCAAATAAATTTGGGTTATACCTTTATGAATGAGAAATTGATGTTTCAATAATAGAAATAAGTTGCTGCAGATATTTAGCATCGACTTCATCAAACTGATTGAGTTCATCACTATCAATATCTAGTACACCAACACATTCCTTATTTTGCATAATCGGCAATACCATTTCTGATTTAGACGCTGAGCTACATGCAATATGTCCTGGAAACAACTCAACATCAGGAACGATAATAACTTGTTGTTGCCATGCTGTACCACATACACCACGACCTTTCGCTATACGAGTACAGGCAATTGGTCCCTGAAATGGACCTAACACCAATTCATTTTGCTTAACCAAATAAAAACCAACCCATAACCAACCAAATTGCTGATTCAGTGCAGCACAAATATTTGCAAGATTAGCGATCAGGTCAGGTTCACCCTCAACAATTGCTTTAATCTGAGGGATAATACTTTGATATTGTTCGGCTTTATCGCCTTGTTGCAAAATGAGCTCTTCAGCCATGCTTGAATCCTAACGAGATAACTCCCTAATCGTATCAAGCAAATACGCTTAAACCGATAGCGTTGCTGTAAATTTCTGTCTAACTTCTTCTGAAATTTGACGTTTATTACCCTTTACATCGACCGCAACAAAGGTAAACACCCCTTCAGTAATTCGCACTGGTTCACGCGAATCATCATGACTGTTCCATACTTCAATTTGCACTTGAACCGAAGTATTACCAACTTTCAAGATTTTTGTATAGCAACTAATCACATTTCCGACTTTCACAGGGACTAAAAAAGTCATCTGATTAATTGCAATCGTTGCACAACGACCTTTACTGAAGCGCTCGACGTGAATTGCACCAGCCAAATCCATTTGAGATACAATCCATCCACCAAAAACATCACCACTCCAGTTAGTATCAGCAGGCATTGCAATCGTTTGCAAAGAAAGCGTGCCTTCAGGATGGTTCAAACGCTCAATCATATCAAATATCTCTTGATGTTACTTCAAATGTTGCTCTAGCCATTGCTGAAGTTCAGGTGCACGTAATGCTCCGCTCACTCGAGCAATTTCAGTTGTTTTGTTCATCAGCACTAGGGTTGGAATACTACGTACGTTAAATGCTGCACTCAATCTTGGATTTGCTTCTGTATCAATCTTTGCAAAAATCACATATGGATTTTGGGTTGCAACTTGAGCAAAATGTGGAGCCATCATTTTGCATGGGCCACACCATTCTGCCCACAAATCAATCAATACAGGTAAATCAGTATTAGAAATAAAATTACTGAAATTTTGTTCATTCAATTCAATAGGTTGTTGTGGTAATAATGGCTGATGGCATTTACCACAACTTGGATGCGTAATTAATTTCTCTTCTGGTACACGATTTTTTGCACCACATGAACTACAGACTATAATCATTTACATCACTCCAATATGTTGATGCAAAAATTCTAATTGGGTTGTGACTGCTTTTTCAAACCATGAACCATGATAAATATCAAAATGTTTAATATCCCACTCATGATACGTGACAAATGGCGCAATATTGGTCGCTGCTTCACGACTAGACTGAATTGGAATTAAAGTGTCATTTTTGGCAGCAATGAATAAAACAGGAATATTAATTTTTCGTACAAATTGGATTGGGCGATAGCGCATTAAATTAAAAAATACACGTGCTGGAACTTCACCACTCCAATAATAATCAGGATTCACTATTGAATGATATCCAAAGTAGCTATCAGATGTAGGTAAAAAACAAAGCTTGTATTGATCAACAACAGGCAGTGTTTTGGGTGCAAGCCCCATTTTTGAGCCCATATAATCCTGACTTGATCGCTTTAATGCTTCAGGATAGCGTTGCAAAGGATAAAGTTTCGCTGTTTCAGCACCATCAACATACGGAACTTGAACCATGATTGCCTGAATGTTTTTTAGGTCTGTCGCTAAACTTAAAGCATAACCGCCGCTTAATGAGGTTCCCCACAAGATAATACGTCTACTATCAATATATTTACAATTTGATGCATACTGAACTATGGTTTTCCAATCATCTAATTGAGCACTTAAAGAGATCAACTCTCGAGGTTTCCCAGTACTCCCCCCCCAATAACGATAATCAAATAAAATAACAGCATAACCCGCTTGTGCAAAACGCTGCGCATACTGAATTAATTTAAACTGACGTAATCCAGCAAAACCATGCGCCATAATAATAACGGCTGGTTTTATGTTGGATTTCGGTAGATAAAAATCAGCAGCAATCGTTTCATCACCACTAGGAACATACAACGGCTCAACTGTATAGGTGTGCATGCGCGCTCCATTGCGTTATCTTTTGCTTATCATCATGTATTTACTATAGACATTTAAACTCAAGATCAAGCTTAATGCTATGATAGAGCATAAAATGTTTTGTTTATTTTTGGAGTGACAAGATGTCAGAAAATGTAGGTTTTGCAGGTCAAATTGGTCCTGAGCATATAGTGCAAGTCGTTGAAAAAGGCTTCAAATCGATTATTAATAATCGCCCAGATTTAGAGGGTGGCTCTGAACAACCCACCAGTGCTCAAATTGAAGAAGCAGCGCGAAGTGCAGGATTGGATTATGTTTACCAACCTGTGGTTGCGGGTCAAATAACTGAACTCGATGTGCGTACCTTTGCCAATCACTATAATGAACTCCCTAAACCCATTTTAATGTTTTGTCGTACTGGTAATCGCTCTAATAATTTATATCAGTTAGCCAAGCAAATGGATTTGCTGGATGATTGAATCCATCCTTGATTTACGATCAGCTAGAAAATCTTTTTGAATTAACCAACCGAGAAATCAAGTTTTGATGCTCAATTAATTTATTAAAAATTTAATGATAATGTTCTTTTTAACTTGAAAATTAAATCCCCTTGTTTTTTAATGTACATTAACAAAATCGTTAGGGTTTATTAAAATTCAAGGGATTATTGAGAATTGACTCAAGTATTTCAATAGCAACTTACAATGAGAATTAGATATTTTCAATTAAAGTGACCTACATCTCATTTTCAACAAGTCGATTCCTATTATAAACTCTTGAAAGAAATTCAACACTACATTTTATTTCGAATAATTGGGGAAATTCATGAAAGTAATTAAGGGAACACTAGCAATCACGCTTACTGCTTTATTGGCAGCATGTGGTGGCAATGATGGCTATTATTCAAAAACAGAGAGTACCAACCCACCAGGTGGCCAAACTCCCCCTCCTGTGTCAGAATCAGAGCAAGCAAAGGCTGCTTTAGATAATCTTAAAAAAGAAGGTTCATATTTATTTGGTAATTATGATGCTACGGATGCCAATACACCTAAAGGCTATATTGACCATGCATTTGATACCTTTGCACAAGGTCCCTTACAACTCACTGTCGATATTAAAAAGCTTTTTGATGAAACTAAAGCTGCAGGAACAGTCAATAATTATTTTACCTATTACGCAAATTGCTTTGGTGGCGAAGGTAATCAAATTTATGAAAATACATCTTGCTACGCTTTAGAGGGCGAAGATAAAATTAAGGCTGCGCTTAATGTAATTGCACCAAACAAATATAGTGATTGGGATTTCAAAATTAGCAAAGATCAGCTAGAAAACTTAAAAATCGCTCCTGATCAAATTAAAAAGTTTACTGGTGAAACATTTTTTTTAATCTTTAATAACCAAAATCAAGATAAAGCTTTTAATGATGTATGGACAGCTGGAGTGTTTGGTTACCCTTACCAACAAACTTGGGGGTTAACTCAATCGAAACAATTACGTATTGTTTCGATGAATGGAGAAGGTCAATATAATGTTACTATTCCTCCAGCAACCGAAGGTGACGAAGAAAAAACTTATGGTGCATTAAGCATTTATAAAGATCCTACAAGTCTAGATGGTGATCTCTTTGTATTACAAAATAACTCTAGTTTCGATGTTTTAATCAATGACAATCCCAATACACCTGATATCGAACCTGTTTCGTTTAAGATTAACTCGATACCTGGAGATGCCACGGCTCTTGCAACCTATCGAATTAAGTCATCAGGCGTAAAAATTCTAAATATTCCAAGTGTATCGGCAATTTCTGGTAATCGAATAGAAAATGAAGAGCCAGCTGCAAATACTCAAAGCTTCACTGGTAGTGTTTATTTTGAAGGCAATGACATTTTTACCTTTAAGAAATCTTTAAATGGAACAATTTTGAAATTTAAACATATTTTCAACAATACCACTTATGAAGGAGAATCATTAAATAGCAATGGCACTATCACTACTAAATTAAACACCCCAAGTGGTATTGAATTCTAACTCGAAACTTTTTATTTAAATTATAATAACCCTTTAACTCAGACTATGTCTGGATTAAAGGGTATTTTATGTCTAATTGAATTTCATGAATAAATAGTTGGGGCTTAGTTTAAGCGTTTACACAGTTTTATTTGCAGTCTCTAAATCCATGACGATGATTGAAGCGATACTTTGTTTCTTTAAGATGCAAATAAAACATCTTTTTATCAATTCCATTAAACTTGATGAGCCGTTTTTTGGCATAGCCCTAGAAAGATTCTATACCGCTTATATGATGCTCTCCTTGTTAAGACTTGGATTCACAATTGATTAAGCCACAGAAGTACCCGCCAAGCTTTTTTCTCGAGTAATGAGGCTATATTACTGTTAGAAATAAAATTCTAAGTAATAAAAAACACCCCCTCTGCAATAGCGGAGGGGGTGTATTAATTTAAAAGCTGGCGATGACTTACTCTCACATGGCAAACGCCACACTACCATCAGCGCAAAGAGGT
>NZ_JADKPY010000021.1:0-45556 GCF_015351505.1 Acinetobacter sp. SK-43 | reverse complement strand
GATGATTCGTCATCATCAAGCTAGGTCGGCTATATTACTCTAAATTTCTTTAAAGTCAACATGTAATTTAGATATTTTTAAAACTTATCAAACAACCCAAGAATCTAACCACTTTAGCCAAATCCTTGTTTCTCAACAAGTTTTTATCCGCATCACCGCCGATGGATGTGCATTCTACAGCATTTCAGGAGGGTTGCAATACCTTTCCAAAAAAAACTTATTCAACAGAACACTTTTTAGACTGAATAGTAATTTTTTATCATTTAGATTTGATATTAAGAACTTTTTTTAAACAATTAACTCCAGTAGAATGTGCCTCTTGGTTCACATTTTTGGTTTTTTTTTGATTGAAAATATGGTTTTTACATGCAACAGCTCAATTTATATTGCTTATAGTTTCAATAACTATAGGTCAGTTCAGTTACGCCCTTTCAAATCATACCTTCTATGAACTGACGTTAACTATATTAAGTTATACTAAATGGCCGAACACATCTAAACCCGTGATTTGTGTTTTAGATAATCCAGAAGCAGCCAATCAATTTCAAACAAGTTTTAAGCTGCTCACTTACGACTATCAGGTTCAATCTGTTAATACAAAAGAATTTCCTGGAACAGAATGTCATGTGGCGTATTTTTCAAATACCTCACCTCAACAACAACAATCATTAATTCAGTCTTATCCATCTCGCTATCTACTTTCACTTAGTACCAATAATCCTGCATGTGAAATAGGCAGTATTTTTTGTCTTTACAATAGAAAATCATTTCCTACGTTTAAAGTTAATTTGGATGCATTAAGTTATTCCAAGGTTCACATCGACCCTCGAGTCTTAATCTTGGCGAAGAACACGGAGTAGTTAAAGTGATTTCAAATTTATATCAATCTACTTCATTACATGCATTATTCCGTAAATCTCAATTTACTATTTTTGCTATTACTTTTGTGATTTGCTCATGTACTTTCGCTACGATTTCTATGTTTACAATGGAAACCTACGCCAAACAAAATCTGCAGTTGTTAAGCCAAACTGTTATTGAACGGATTCAACCAGCAGTCGTGTTTAAGGATAAAGGGGCAATGGATCAAATTTTAAAGGATTACACAACCGAACACGCCATACGTAGTATTCATGTTTATGATCCACAACAACAATTGTTAGCAGAAAGTACAAAAAAAATAGCCAGTACGTCTTTTTTACAAAAAATGTTGGATGAATGGTTCCTGCATGATCCAATTAAACTGATGATTTTCCACCACCAAAAGAAGGTCGGAGAATTGGTTCTTTATGGTAGCTCAGAAAATATTGTTCACTTTTTAAAGACGATTATTATTGGTTTAGCCATTTCAATGTTTTTTATCGTGATTGCATTACTTTGGTCAGTTAATTTAACTTATCGTCAAATTATGCAAGCAATTAAACCACTTACTCATATTGCTCAGCTAGTCAGTGATCAAAAAGCTTATAACTTAAGATTTCCTAGTAATCACATTAAAGAATTCCAAAATTTGAATAATGTATTTAATGAGCTATTAGAGGAAATTCAAATTTGGAATACGAACCTACAAAAAGAAAACAGGCAGTTGTCCTTCAAAGCTCATCATGATCAACTTACGACACTGCCTAATCGTCATTTTTTCTATGAAGAATTATTGAATATCTTTGAAAATCCAAGTTATAGAGAAAATTCTGCTTTAATTTTTATTGATAACAATAAGTTTAAAGTGATCAATGATCGTTATGGGCACTTAGCAGGTGATGCCGTTTTAAGAGAAATGGCTCTACGTTTAAAACAATCTGTCAGGCAAGAAGATTTTATTGCTCGCTTAGGTGGTGATGAGTTTGCAATTATTTTGCATTCAATTCATCACGCTGATCATCTCGAAGCGATTGCTGAAGGTTTACTCGCGAGTTGTAAGGAGCCTTTAGATTTTAACGGTGAAATTATTCACTTTGGTTTTAGCTTAGGTATCGCTTTCTCCCAGTATGCAGAAAATCCAGAAGATTTGGTAATGCAAGCAGATCAAGCGATGTATAAAGCTAAAAATTTAATCCCTCATTGGTTTTTATATAAACCAGAAATTTAGGACATGTTATGCGCGCTCAAACCATTAACGTTACTCTGCCTAACATTCGCTGGCTGCTTGAGTTTTGGTCCATTGAAGTATCGTCAGGTCAAAATGTTAAAAAAAGAAGGCTTTGTGCTGACAGAAGAAGGCTGGAGCTTAGGATTACCTGAACGATTACTTTTTGATTTTAATAAATCAGATATTAAACCTGAGAATAGCAAAGAAATTGTTCGCTTGGCCAAACAACTTAACAAGTATGATCTACAAAAACTGAAAATCGTGGGTCATACAGATGATATTGGAAACCCTGAATACAATCAGAAGCTTTCTGAAGAGTGAGCTCAAAGTGTTGCAGGAATTTTCTTGAACGAAGGCTTTAAGCAAACAAATTTAAATGTGATTGGTCGTGGTTCAAATCAACCTTTCGTACCTAACACATCAGATGAAAATCGAGCTAGTAATCGTCGTGTAGCGATTATTATTATCCTTAAATTAAAAATTACTGAGAAAAGCCAACTGTAATGTTGGCTTTTTTATTTTAGCTCAATGATATCTATTGTCGGTGGAACTCGGAATCGAAATGGTACACCAACCATACCTGTACCAACGGTCACAAATACATCAGCATGTTCATGGGTATAGAATCCCTTTTTATGCCCTAAAATCGAGACTCGCTTCATAATATAATTAGTAATCCACGGCAACTCAATTTGCCCACCATGAGTATGACCAGAAACCATCAAAGGTCGTGTAGGCAATTCTGGAACCATATCCACGGTATCAGGGTTATGAGACAGTATTAGCCATGGTTTATCCTGTGGTAATTCAGGCATGTATCGCATGTTCGCTTTACCAGCCCAGAGATCTCCAACACCAATCAATCGAAACTCGTCAAACTCAACAATCTTCCCCTCTATATCTATAACATCATTGTGTTCTAATGCTTGTTTCAACAACGCTTGAATCGGTGGCCCAGGATATTGCTCATCATGATTACCAGGTACTGAATAAACTGGCGCATGGATTTCACGCAAAATTGCTAACTCTTGAACCAATCTATTTTCAGGCTCATAAGTCCAATCACCAGCAACGACAACAAGGTCTGGTTGTTGTTGATTGAGTTTTTTGACAATGGTTTTTAATTGGCGTTCATGTCCTGAAAATAATCCAACATGCATGTCTGCAACCACTGCCAATTTTATTGGTCTAGTAAACTCTCGGTCTGGATGTAAACGATATTGATGATGCTTCACTTGAACAATATGAGGTTCAATAAATCGAGCGTAAATTAACAAACTACTCAATAAAAATACGAAAGTACTTTGGTGCAGACTATAATAGTCAGACCAACCTGTATATAAGCTAAAAAACCATAGTGGAATTAACAAATAGGATAAATAAAACGCTAATAAATGAATAAACGCTTTAAAAGGATGTATAGTTTCAGTCCGAGATTGATGAATCCAAGCTTGAATTAATCCCCAAAGTGCTAGAAGTGCAAAAATAGCATAGAAAATAAAAATAACTGTATCTGAACTATACATTACAGACTTCATCAACCTCACCTAAGGACAGCATGCTTATATTTATCTTTTTTGATGAAATGCTATACTCAAGCACAACATTTAATCAGTAATAATTATGACGCAATTTTCTCAGATAAATAGTCAGCATACACATATAAGTACAACTACTTACAATAAAACTATGCTTGCGATTTATTGCAGTATTGCGATCGGCGTTAGTGGCTGTAGTACCTTACCTGAACATAAAACCTTGCCTACAGCTTCAGTTGCCGTAGAACCTATTGACACTTCAGAAACCACTTTAGCTCAAATCATCGAGCCTTTACAGCAACAAAACCCAAATTTGACTGGGTATCATGTTCTTTTTGAACCTTTAGAAGCATTGGCGGCTCGTCTAAGTTTAATTGATAAAGCTGAAAAAACTTTAGATCTTCAATATTATATTTGGGATAATGACAAAGTCGGTGCACTCGCCTTACATGCACTGATTCGAGCAGCGGATCGCGGCGTCAAAGTACGCTTATTGATTGATGATAATAATGCCAAACAAACTGAAGGGATTTTCCTCGCCTTAGCACAGCACCCTAATATTCAAATTAAATTATTTAATCCATATCGTTTTCGCAAATATCGTGCTTTAGATATGATTTTTGACTTAAAACGCATTAACCGTCGGATGCACAATAAGAGCTTTATTACAGACCATCAAGTTGCCCTGATCGGTGGTCGAAATATGACAAATCAGTACTACAATGTTAGTGATAGTTATCAGTTCTCTGATGTTGATGTCATGCTTTTCGGTACGGCAGTCAATGATATTTCCCAATCTTTTGATGATTACTGGAATCATGAATATGCTTATGATGTTAGAGAAATCGTCAATCCCAAATCACATCGCTTGAGCTACGAAAGTTTAAAACAACAATTAGATGATCACTATAAAAAA
Organism: Acinetobacter sp. SK-43; assembly: GCF_015351505.1. Classification (NCBI taxonomy): domain Bacteria; kingdom Pseudomonadati; phylum Pseudomonadota; class Gammaproteobacteria; order Moraxellales; family Moraxellaceae; genus Acinetobacter; species Acinetobacter sp. SK-43. The sequence goes on along the minus strand of NZ_JADKPY010000021.1, from coordinate 41,013 downwards.
TCAACAGTGCAGAATTATCTTGATTTAACCAGCGAATCCACCGCGATCAAGTCACTAATGAATCGCGAGATTGCATTAGACTGGGTTAAAGCTGAAGTAGTAAAAGACTCTCCTGACAAAGTGAAATCAAAAGCAAAAAAGCATGAGCATTTAAACTTTCAGCTGATCAATCACCTAGAAAAACCTGAAAAAAATATCGACTTGATCTCTGCTTATTTCGTTCCAGAAAAAAAGGGTGCGAAGACATTAGGCGACTTAGCGCAAAGTGGTGTCAAGGTTAGAGTTCTAACGAACTCTTTTAAAGCCAATGATGTCGCTGTAGTACACGCTTTTTATGGTAAGTATCGTCAGAGATTGCTTGAAGACGGCGTTCAACTTTATGAATTTGTGCCAGCTTTAGACAAAGAAGATTTGGATAAGCATACCGATGATTTGGCAAAAAAAGCCAAGGTCAATATGAAAGGTTTAAGCCGTTCAAGTTTACATGCCAAACTGATGGCTTTAGATGAAAAACAGGTATTTATTGGCTCCTTTAACTTCGATCCACGCTCAGCTTATCTCAATACAGAAATCGGGGTTTTATTAAATAGCCCACCTCTAGCCCAAGCTGTTCATAATACGATGGATCAAAACTTAAGCAAATATGCATATAAATTAGTGTTAGATGCCAACAAAAACATTAATTGGCAACGTCAAACCAATGAAGGCATGATTAATCACACCAAGGAGCCTCGAATGAAATGGTGGCAAAAAGCTGGTGTAAAATTCCTGTCATGGCTACCTATAGAAGGCTTTATGTAACATCGCTGTCAGGCATCACTTTTAATACCTTACGATGTAACTCAGCAAGTCCCTCTCTCATCTTTTGATCAACTTCTTTGGTCAGTGTATCGACTGTATGTCCAGTTACAGGAATTGCAGGTAAAGTTAGTAAGTGAGCCGTGACTTGAGGCATTTCCAAAACTCTTTGTACATGCTCTGCAAAAGACATTTCACCAATAAAAGGTGCGATCATGTCCAATTCACCTTGTTGGTTGACATAGCAAATCACGCAAATCTGCACAGGACGCTGAGCTTCAATCGCTGCCCCTAATAATCGACCATGAACTTTTTTGACTTTACGACCATCTGTCGTGGTCGCTTCTGGGAAAAAAAGAACAGGAATATCTTTTTTCAAAAACTCAGTGATCTGTTCTTTAATTCGGAGAGAATCACCTGAACCACGTTTAATAAAAAGTGTTCCACCGCCCTTTGCAAGATTGCCTAAAATTGGCCATTTCTCAACTTCAGCTTTTGCCAAAAAGAAAATGCGAGCACCTGAACCAAGCACCGCTACATCTAACCATGAGATATGATTGCTCACCCAAAGCGCTGGCTCACGAGGAATAGTTCCATGAACTTGTACCTCAATATTGAAAACCTCGCATAAACGTCGACAAAAATACTGTACATAACGTGTGTTAACAGGGTTATTAGGATCTTTATATAAGCCGTGACGATAAATGAGATAAAAACCTTCACCAATCGTTTCTAAGCCCGAAGCCAATTTTCTACTGTATAAACTAAATTTTGATAACAAATTTAAAGGTGTACCAGTAACTGCTGATGTTTCTTGAGTCATAAATCACTAAAACCGTATGCAAGTCTGCATGTTATTAACTTGTTATATCACGCAAATATCTTTGGATAAAAGTTTCATTGATGACAAAAAGCGAACGTGGAGATAATTTTTTTCAATTTTAAATGAATAAACAGATTGATTATCATAAGTAAATCGAAATAACTGATCAAGAGGTAAGATTATGACTCCCGAAATGAGCACTCACCACGAAGACGTTAAAATTTCTTATGGATACGCTCTTAAAATGTTTCTAGGTTGGTCAATTCTATATATGGGCACCCTGATTGGTTTTATTGAGCTATTACGTCGTAATCTCATATAAACAGTCTAACTTTTTGCCCTTTCGTTGAAGTTTATTCTAGAATAGGAGTTCAATGCCTAGGATAAGATACAGCGTGGAAAATATTACACAGCGACAAAGTGGTGAGCGAGCAGTTTTAGTTAGTATCTCTGTTCAAATGCTCGATGACCTTGATGCTGAAGAGTTCCAATTGCTCGCACAATCCGCAGGCGCAGAAATTCTTGAACATATTTCTGTGCAAAGAAATAAACCAGATCCTAAATTCTTTATTGGTTCCGGTAAGGTAGATGAAATTGCTGAGTTGGTACAAGAATTAGAAGCTGAGTTAGTCATTTTTGACCATTCACTCTCTCCTGCTCAAGAACGGAATTTGGAACGCATCCTGAAATGTCGTGTAATTGATCGCACTGGACTTATTTTAGATATTTTCGCCTTACGTGCCCGTACACATGAAGGTAAACTTCAAGTTGAACTTGCACAACTCAAACACTTATCCACTCGCTTGATTCGCGGTTTCACTGGAAATTTAGAACAACAAAAAGGTGGTATTGGTCTTCGAGGTCCAGGTGAATCACAATTAGAAACAGATCGTCGTCTGATTCGTGTTCGAATAACTCAACTCAAAGACAAGTTAGTTAAAGTTCAACAGACTCGATTACAAGGTCGTGCGGCACGTCAGAAAGCGGCGATACCGACCATCTCTTTAGTCGGTTATACCAATGCTGGAAAATCGACTTTATTTAACATCTTGGCAAAAAGTGATGTCTATGCAGCAGATCAATTATTTGCAACCTTAGACCCAACTTTAAGACGTTTGGAATGGGATGGTATCGGTACCGTTGTTTTAGCTGATACAGTTGGTTTTGTCCGCAATCTTCAACACGACTTAGTTGAATCTTTCAAAGCAACCTTAGAAGAAACTTTAGAAGCAACATTGCTATTACATGTTATTGATAGCAGTAGCCCTAATATGGATGAACAAATTGAAGCCGTTGAAAGCGTGTTAAAAGAAATCGGAGCAGATGCCCCTATTTTGCATGTCTATAATAAAATTGATCTCAGTGGTGATGCAGCAAAAATCATCTACAAAGCCCCCGATGTTCCAGATCGAGTTTATGTCTCAGCTCATTCAGGACAGGGACTTGAATTATTGAGTCAAGCTGTTCAACAATGCCTTATGAGACAGTTACAACACTTCGATTTAGTTCTTAAACCTGCCTACGGAAAACTACGCACTCAGCTATACACGCTAAATGTTATTCAATCTGAACATTATGATGAACAAGGTAATTTACAATTAACCGTGTGTATGGCACCTAATAAACTTGAGCAGCTGATTAAACAAGCTCATTTGCCATTCGATGAAATTCTGGGACAAAAAGCGACTCTTTTCCAACGACCATTGGAAGAGTTCGAGCTAAATGACACCACAATATCGCATTAACAGCGACCTTGAGAATATAGATACGAGTTTAAGAGAAATGAAAGATATAGATTGGACAGCTTGGTTTTGCACGATCCTGTTAATTATTGTGTTTCGTGAAGGTGCTGTTGCAATTACCAAAGTCTTTCACCATCCTGAATTAGGTAATTTAGTAGGTCTTATAGGTTTATTGGTCACATTATTAATATGGAGACGTTTCAGAAAAATCTCGAATCGTCTCATTGATACCAATAACAAAATTATGAAAGAGAGTGCTTTCGCCTTTCTTCCCATTTGTGCTGGTTCATTAATTATGTTGGTACATTTGGGCAAAGAAATTCCAATGTTTTTGTTTGTATTAACTCTCAGTACTTTATTGCCATTGTGGATTTACGCAAAAATGGCAAAACGCTGGTTATAGGAGTCTCTAAATATGTTCATGATTATTTATGGCTTTATAATCACGTTAGTTAGCTATCTGATCGCTAAACCACTGAATAAACGTATGCCACAAATTCCACCGATTGTCTTTGCGATGTTTATCGTGATTGGTTTTCTGGCTGTCTTAGGAATCCCCTACGAGCAATACATGAAAAGTGTAAATGATGTTTTTAATCATTTACTAGGTTATGTCACCGTTGCATTAGCAATTCCATTGGCTGCTATGCGCTATGACGATTTACCCCTCAAGTCTATGCTCGGTATTTTATGTTTTGCCAGTATCAGTGCGGTCGCTTTACCAATGGGACTTGCATATCTTTTGCATATGTCTGAACCGACAATCTTGGCTTTTGCAACTCGTGCAGTCACCACGCCTATCGCATTAAATATTGCAACCTTACTGCATGCTCCTTTAATGATGGTGACCTTGATTGTAATTTTATCTGGCGTGATTGGTGCTGCATTTTCTCCATGGATTCTGAAGCATATTCATGATGAGCGTGCATCAGGTTTGGCTTTAGGTTTAGCTGCACATGCGATTGGTACAGCACAAGCTTGGCAACGTGGTCCTGTCACTGGACGCTATGCTGCTTTTGGTATGGCTGTAAACGGTGTATTTACAGCGATTTGGCTGCCTACATTTATCCTACATTTAGCATGAAATCTACAACAGTACGATAAAATAATATTGAACTAGTTGTTATTTTTACTACATAATGAGATTGAAACATTAAATGGATATTAATGAGGATATAAATGATGAGCAAAAAATTAATGAGTGCATTATTGTTATCTGCCATGACAAGTTTTGCTTTTGCCGAAGATATTACTGGTCTTTGGCAAACGATTGATGACAAGACGGGTGCACCGAAGGGTCAAGTTGAGATTCGTAAAGAGGCGAATGGCAACTATGTCGGGAAAATTGTCAAAATTACCCCACGCGCAGGCTATACACCAAAGACAACTTGTGTAGACTGCCCAGCTCCCTATACCAACAAACCAATTCTCGGTTTAGATGTACTCACTGGTTTAAAACATAGTTCAGGCAACAATTATACTGGTGGTCGTATTCTCGACCCAAACACTGGCAGAGTGTACAGCATGAAAGCCAAACTCAGCTCAAATGGTAACCGCTTAACTTTACGCGGCTATGTCGGGGTATCGGTTTTAGGGCGAACCCAAATTTGGCTGCGTGAAAGCAAATAGTCTAACACTAGCTCAAACAGATAAACCAATTGCAAAGCGTCTTCGTTGTAACAAACGAAGACGCTTTTTTCGTTACGCCGCCTTTGCAATGACAGTAAATACGATGTTTCATGCGATGTGACCTACTACATTTATCCTACATTTAACATGAAATTTACAACAATCAGATAAAATATTGTTGAACTGGTTGCTGTTTGTACTACATAATCAGATTCAAGCGTTAAATGGATCTTATTAAGGGTGTTAATAATGAACAAACAACTGATTAGTGCATTATTGTTATCTGCCATGACAAGTTTTGCTTTTGCCGAAGATATTACCGGTCTTTGGCAAACCATTGATGACAAAACTGGAGCACCTAAGGGTCAAGTGGAAATTCGCAAAGATGCGAATGGCAACTATGTCGGAAAAGTTATCAAAATCACCCCACGTGTTGGCTATACGCCAAAGGAAATCTGTGTAGACTGCCCAGCTCCCTATACCAACAAACCAATTCTCGGTTTAGATGTACTCACTGGTTTAAAACATAGTTCAGGCAACAATTATACTGGTGGTCGTATTCTCGACCCAAACACTGGCAAAGTGTACAGTATGAAAGCCAAACTCAGCTCGAATGGTAAACGCTTAACTTTACGCGGTTATGTTGGTGTATCTGCTTTAGGGCGCAATCAAGTTTGGATTCGTGAATAAATAGCACGCAGCCCTTGTGCTTGTTTGTATAATAAAAAGCTTCTTCGCTGAATAAAAATCGAAGAAGCTTTTTTATGTCATTTTTAACCTTTAGTCCATCTTGAATACTTAGAAAATGCCCTACACCACACACAAATAAACCATTTTAGCTTTAAGCATTGTCACCAACCTTCAACATAAAAAAGCACCCTTTAAATTAGACTAGAAGTGCCCAACTTTCGGGGTGCAGTTCACACGGACAGGTTTTTTATTGCCTACTCGCTGCGTAAATTAACGCGCTTGTAATTTGGCATAATCCAGCAGTACATTGGCCGCTTCAGTAATGAAAGTTTCCTCTTCAGGCAAAGCCGGGCGCAAATGCGCTTTCATTTTGGCACGAGATTCAATCAAGGCATCAATCGAGGCTTGAAAACTCTCCCAATTGGCATACGGTACTTGACCCGTTGCTGCACGGCGTTGGTTTTCCACTGCTAAGGTTTGTTTTTCTAAGTCGATGAGTTCAGCACGGCGCTGATCTATATCCAACACCACACGTTTTTGGTCGGCATTTTTTTGGTTTATTGCAGTTCGAGCCTGCAAATATTTAAACTGCGGATCAAGTGCTACACGTTGCTGAGATAACTGAGTTAACTTCACTGTATACGGCTGGACTGAACCTTCACGTTTAAATGGCGCAGTAGGAATGGTATCCCATTTCAAGGCATTCTTAGCTTTACGCTCACCAAATTCATCGTTATAAATATCGACCAATTTAATATCAGGAATCACGCCTTTATTTTGAGTACTTCCACCTGTAACGCGATAAAACTTACGCTGTGTTAAGGTCGCCTGACCATGTGCCAAAGAATCTAGTTGAACTTGGGCTGTACCTTTACCTGTGGTAGTACTACCAATAATGATACCGCGCTCATAATCTTGGATCGCTGCAGAGTAAATTTCACTTGCAGATGCAGATGCTAAGTTAACAAGAACGGCCATAGGCCCTGCATAAATTTGCTCACCCCCATCGGTATCTTCAAAGACATTCACATTACCGTTGCCATCTCTGATTTGTACCACAGGTCCAGATTTAATCACTTGTCCAAGCATACGAGCAACTTCTTCTAAAGAACCACCTGGATCATTACGCAGATCGACCAACACACCTTCCACTTTTTGTGCTTTTAATGATTCAAATGCTTTTGCAGTATCTTCAGACACAGAGCGATATTCAGCACCCGCTCGACGTGAACGATAATCAAAATAGAATGATGGAATTTCTATGACACCAAAGACATGCTTTTTGCCATCTCGATTGATTTCAACGGTACGTGAACGAACACCTGCATCTTCTTCTTGGATGACATCACGCACTAAAGTAACGTTACGAGCCTGACTCATGGATGCGCCAGGACCAAGTAAGCGCACAACGACTTTTGTTCCACGTTTACCACGAATCAGACCAACAATTTCTGAACTCGGCCAACCAATAACATCAACCATTTTTTCGCCATCTTGGGCTACGCCAATAATACGATCGCCTGATTTGACTTGACCAGATTTACTTGCTGGTCCACCTTCTACGATGGTTTCAATTTTGGTGTAATCTTCATTGCCACGTTCAGGACGAATTGATACACCAATACCTTCCAACTGCAAAGTTGTCTGACGATTCAACTCCATTGCATCAATTGGTGGATAGTAATTACTATGTGGATCATAGGTCGCCAACATTGCATTTAGAGTTTTATCTAAAACATCATCACTTTTTATACGACCTATTCTTTCTAACTGACGTGTATAACGCTTAGTGAGCGTTTGAACTGGCGTGAGGTCTTCTGGACCCGTCAAATCTTGACCATTGGCAAGAGAAGGATTTGCCTTTAATGCCTTTTGCTTCGCTTGCTCTTCTTCTTTGCTGATCGTCAAATTGATCAACTGTGAAACTAGCATTTTCTGCCAATGATTTTGTTGCTCTGCTGATGTTTTGAAATAGGGCGCTTTTTCACGATCAATCTCAAGATAAACATCTTTTTGATTTAAGTTTTGTGGCTTCTTCAACTCTGCCAACATGTACTTATAAAACTGCTTTAAACGTTCACGATATTGAGCATGAATGGCATATGGTCCAGTCAAGTTCCCAGCTTTTAAAGCGCTACCAAAACTTGAGCCATATTTATTTTTATAGTCTTCAACTTCACTGCTTAAAAATAAAGAATGATCTGGATCTAAACTATCCAAATACATATCCAAAATACGATTAGATGTTGCCGCATCTAAACGCATATTTAAATAATGTTGGCGATCAACGAGTGTTGCTAACTGGCGTGCGACCAATGCTTGTTCTTGTGAAGGTTTAATTACCGTCGAAACGACTGGCGACTCTGTCGCTGCAAATGCCTCATTTACAGTATGAGAGAAAAATAATCCACCAGTCGCTATTGCAACTGCACACGCTATCATTTGAAGTTTCATAAAATTTTGGTACTTCCTTGGATATGGCAATTATTACACGCTGATCGAATCGAGATGAACATATTTCATTCGTTTTTAACCAATGTGTCTACTTATCGGCTGTGTTAAATAAATGACCAACAAGTATTTATCATCAATATCATGTAGTTTTATCATATTCTGTACTGACAAAATGTAGCAAATCATTGCACAATTTATCTATCGTTTTTTACATCAAAATTCAAACGGAATCTATATGATCGGCGCATTGATGCTAGATATTGCTGGCACAGAACTTACACAAGAAGATATTGAACTATTACAAGCACCGCAAGTCGGTGGAATGATTTTATTTGCTCGAAATATTGAATCACCTCAACAAGTACGTGCTTTAACCGATCATATGCGACAAGTTCGCCCTGACATTTTGATTGCTGTAGATCAAGAAGGTGGACGTGTTCAACGTTTAAGACAAGGTTTCACCCTACTTCCTGCAATGGGAAGACTTGGAGAGCGTTACTCAGACCAGCCAGAACAAGCCGTTACTTTGGCTGAGCAATGTGGTTGGTTGATGGCAACTGAAGTACTGGCTGTAGGTATTGACTTCAGTTTCGCACCTGTACTGGATCTAAATGACATTAGTGATGTGATTGGTGATCGTGGTTTTGCTAAAAATATGCAAGATATCGTACCTCTTGCAGCTGCCTTTATGCGTGGTATGAAAAAAGCAGGCATGGCAACTACAGGCAAACACTTCCCTGGTCACGGCTCAGTCAAAGCCGATTCGCATGTTGCAGCTGCAATTGATAGTCGCTCATATCAAGAAATTTATGACAAAGATATGCAAAGCTTTATTCAGCTTATGCCTCAATTAGATGCTCTTATGCCTGCACATGTGATTTATGATCAAGTTGATCCAAATCCAGCAGGCTTTTCTCCATTTTGGTTACAACAGATTTTACGCCAAGAACTAAAATTTGATGGTGTACTATTCTCTGATGACTTAAGCATGCAAGCCGCATGTGTTGCAGGTGGTGCAGATGCGCGTATTCAAGCAGCATTAAATGCAGGTTGTGACATGGGTTTGGTGTGTAATGACCGTGCAGCTGCATGTATCGCTTTAGATGGTATTAGAACATTGGCTTTACCAAATCAACAACGTTTAGAACGTATGCGCGGTAAAATTCCAAATATCGAAGTGGGTACTACACTAGTGTTAGATGAAAATTGGAACAACGTCAGAAAAGTCATTGAAGAGTTTAAGAATTCGTTTTAACTTGCGATAAATAAAAGATGATTTAACTCATCATCTGATTGACCTGTTCAGGATTGAATGGGTCAACATCCTCGCGCAAATAGGTTGTGCATGGAAATAGAATAAAATTAAGAATTGAGTCTAGGACAGATGACACAACAACTTTCAAAACATCGCCACATATCATTTACTGCGCACTATACGGGATACATTTGGTATCAAATGGGGATTTCTCATCCTGTCTTTGCTACGGCGAAAGGAAGAACGCTGGCTGCGCTTGTACATCCAATCGAAAGCTGGGCTGAGAAATATGTTGGTGGCAGTATGCGCACAACGTTGAAACAACGCCATACGATGCTTGATCAGCATTTAGAAGATCTTATTCAAAAGTATCCAGACCTTCAGGTGCTTGAAATTGCCTGTGGATTATCACCACGTGGATGGTGGTTTAGACAGCACCACCCAAGTATTTGTTATCGTGAATTAGATTTGCCTGATATGGCAGCCACCAAACAAGCGGCACTACAACAAATTGAAACCGACGCTGATGATGTACTTTCTGTTGATTTATTTACCGAAGCCTTTGCTTCTGCATTTACCGTTTTTGATCCTCATCGCCCCTTGGTTGTGATCAGTGAAGGTTTAATCAACTATTTTGAAAAACCATTACTACAACAACTCATTCAAGCTATTGCCAATTATGGTCGTGATTTTAAACAATTACATTATCTCACTGATCTTTATCCCGAACCCACTCAAAATAAACTGGCTACAATTATTTGGAATAGCAGCAGATTACTGAAATGGATATCGAGAAGCGCTTTTAGCTTTCATTTCAAAACACCAAAAGAAGTTGAACATTTTTTCCACGAAGCAGGTTTTCATCAAGTTATCGTGCAACAGCCTAAACAATTTTTTGAAAATGTGACGTTAGAAAACTCAGAACAACATTTAGGTGATCTTGTATGGATGATTAAAGCATCAAATTCTTAAAATAAAAAAGTGGTCATATAGACCACTTGTTTTTTCACAATAATTAAGCTTGTTTCTGACGTTCAATAAATCGAAGCAAACGATCTGAAACTTCAAAATTACCATGTTTAAATAAAATACGTAATCCCTGCTCAGTTGCATCAAAGATTAAGCATTCGATTTTAAAGTCGCCCTCTTCATCAGATAAATGCAATGCAAGATCACGTGGATGTTGCTTCACAAACTCTAACTGCTCAAGTTGTTCCAACTTTAAGTAAACACCAAAGAAAGTAATATCAACAATTTCTACTGGCGCTTCTGTCACATCATGGCGATGTGATAATTTAGAATGAGGATTGAGTACAGGAATACGCTCTTCACCACGACGTTCAATTTTTTTCATTTGATCACGTGTCATGGTGATAATTCCATCAAGATTGTCGATGGATTCACCCTTTAAAAAAGACGTAAACAAATTCATGGTTTCTTTGCGACGCTGCAATTGAGGTACGTGATCGGCATTCGCAATTAAAGCAAATTCCATGTTCTCGCACTGAAGCGCAAAATCAGCATTTTCGTGAGGCAAAGTAAAGCTATCGTACTGTCCTGCAGCTACCAAAGTTATACACTGAGGTACAGGTACATCACTTAAACGCAACAAACGATTGCAGTTGATTTCATAACGCTCACGCTCTGTCGCGGTAAAATCTGCCATCTGTCTAAAGAACAAGCGCTTAGCTGTCGGAGACATCCGCGTTTTATCAAGCTTGGCATGATTTACAAGATACAAAATCACTGCTTGACCAAACTCCTCCATGCGATCTTCTCGCATGAGGTGAAGTGATTCCTCAAGTAGCATACGCCAGCTTTTACGGGTCTTTTGCATCACACCCATCAATACCATACGGTCAACCAATTCTGGTCGTTGATAGGCAAATGATGATGCGACAACCGAACCCAATGACATTCCCATCACGGAAACTTTCTCAATTCCGACGATATCAAGCCATTGACCGAGCATCTTAGACAAATCTGGTAATTCTAAAATTCCAGCGGACTCACCTGTATCAACATTGCGAATCTGCTGATTTGCACCCATTGACGGTAAGTCGATTAAAATAACAGGCCCACTCTCAAAGAGTTGCTCAACACAATACTTATAAGAGTTAAAGTTTTGAAATGCGCCCCCGACAATTACAATTGGCGTATTGTTGATCGTTTTAGGATCTGCAATTGCCATATATTCAATTTTCCAACCATCTATCCATGTTGTACGCGCTGGTTGTTTAAAACTGTTTTTATTGTAAATGTCGAAAAAACCAAAACCTGTATAGGTATGATTTAAATCCGAGTCCATTTGGATAATGGAATTCATATCCTTCCTCCATCCTTGTTTATTTTTCTGCTGCAAGAGTCTCATTTTTGGCGATTTCTACTTGCAAATTAACAAATTTATAAAATTTGTATTACATTTATCCTCTACATTTTTCATTCTATACAAATGCACGTTTTATACGCAATCATTTCCTTCACCACTCGTCCTGTTTAAAGCAATAATCTTTTGCAAAATATTTTACCTAAGGTTTATATTTAACACGTGCATCTCATTTTTATAAGAAAAATTGCGCTAATTAACAATTTATAATTTCTTGAATTATGAGTTCAGGCTATTCATTGTTCTTCATTTGACTGTTACTATCATTATAAATACATGCAATCGTTAAAATGCTATGCAAGATTCTATTGAAAACTATATGCAACAGGTTGGTACTCAGGCACGTGGTGCCTCTCGAGTTTTAACTAGTGCATCCACTCATTTGAAAAATCATGCACTGTCTGCTATTTACACGGCTTTGGAAAATAACCAAGCGCAAATTTTAGCAGCCAATCAAATTGATATGGAAAATGGGCGCCAACGCCAATTAGATAATGCGCTTTTAGATCGCTTGGAATTAACCCCTGCTCGCTTTAAAGGGATGTTACAAGGATTAAAAGATGTCATTGCTTTGGTCGATCCTATTGGTGAAATCACAGATCTTGCTTATCGCCCCTCAGGGATTCAACTCGGAAAAATGCGTGTACCGCTCGGTGTAATTGGAATGATTTATGAATCACGTCCAAACGTAACACTTGAAGCAGCATCATTAGCTTTAAAATCAGGAAATGCCATTATTTTACGTGGCGGTTCTGAAGCACTTGAATCCAATAAAGCGATTGCAACAGCAATTCAACATGGTTTACAGGTTTCAGGGTTACCTGAACATGCAGTTCAAGTTATTGAAACTTCTGATCGTGCTGCAGTTGGTCATTTGATCACAATGACTGAGTTTGTTGATGTGATTGTGCCACGTGGTGGTAAAAGCCTCATCGAACGAATTAGCAATGAAGCTCGCATTCCTGTGATTAAGCACTTAGATGGCAATTGCCATGTATTTGTTGAAGCTCAAGCGGATTTACAAAAAGCATTACCAATTGCATTAAATGCCAAAACACATCGTTATGGTGTGTGTAATGCGATGGAAACACTTTTAGTCGATGAAGTGATCGCAGAAGAGTTCTTGCCTAGTATTGCTGAACTCTACGCAGAAAAACAAGTTGAACTACGCGGTTGCCGTGAAACTCAACGTATTCTTGGCGATTCAGTAAAAACGGCGACTGAAGAAGACTGGTACACAGAATACTTGGGGCCAATCTTAGCGATTAAAGTTGTTAGTGGCATGGATGAGGCGATTGATCACATTAATAAGTATGGTTCACATCATACAGATGCCATCATCACTGAAAATTTCAGTTTAGCGCGTGAGTTCCTTGCACGAGTAGACTCAAGCTCAGTCATGATTAATGCTTCGACTCGTTTTGCGGATGGTTTTGAGTATGGCCTCGGTGCCGAAATTGGTATTTCAACCGATAAAATTCATGCACGTGGTCCAGTTGGCTTAGAAGGCTTAACGTCACAAAAATGGATTGTATTTGGTGATGGTCAAATTCGCCAATAAGATAATCCTAGAATAGATCGATCAAACACGATAAAGCATCATTTTGATCTTTATCGTGTTTTTATACAAAAGATACGCTTAAAACAAACAAATCAATTAAAAGAACATTTTAATTTACAGACTATACTGATCAGATTCAATTATAAATCAGTTGTATAGGCTAAAGTCTATCTTCGCCTAAGTTACAACCCATGTTAAAACATTGCGCTTGATTCCACTGCCCCATGCGTTGCAGCAAGATCAAAGTGTTCGTCATAAAATTTAAAATCAGTTAGGTGTTCAAACGTGGCTAAATCTGTACTTGTAATTAACTGTGGTTCATCGTCGATCAAATATGCGCTTGTTTCAGAACGTCGTGAAGATCGTATTTATGGCTTGGCAGAAAACTTAGGCTCTGCTGATGCGCGTATTAAGGGGGTAACGGTCGGTGGAGAACCGCTTGAATTATCAATTCCACATGCAGACCATGCCAAAGCGTTGGAAACTTTGTTAGCTCGTTTAGCAAATTATAATCCTCAAGCAATTGGACATCGTGTGGTTCATGGTGGAAATCTAACGAAAGCCGAACTTTTAACACCTGAAATCGTGAAGCGTATTGAAGCTGCCACACCACTTGCACCTCTACACAATCCTGCGCATTTGATAGGAATCGAAGCAACCATGCGCTTATTCCCAGAATTACCGCAAGTTGCTGTTTTCGATACTGCATTCCACCAAACGATGCCTGAACGTGCATATCGTTATGCATTGCCACAAAATTTATATACTGAACATCAAGTACGTCGTTATGGCTTCCATGGAACTAGCCATGCCTATGTCACTGAACGTGCCAGCGAACTTGCAGGTGCCAAAAATCAAGGCGGCTGGCTCAGCGCTCACCTAGGCAATGGCAGTTCTACTTGTGCAGTTTGGAATGGTCAAAGCCTTGACACCTCTATGGGTATGACACCTTTAGAAGGTGTAGTTATGGGTACACGTAGTGGTGATGTTGATCCAAGCTTACATTTATTTTTAGCTAGTAACTTAGGGTGGGATATTCAAAAGATCGACACCATGCTAAACAAAGAAAGTGGTTTACTTGGTTTATCAGGCTTATCCAATGATATGCGTACCCTTGTGGAAGCTTCTGAAAATGGTCATGAAGGTGCGACTTTAGCAATCGAAGTGTTCTGTTATCGCTTAGCAAAATCTCTGTCAGCTTTAAGTTGCGGTCTACCACGTTTAGATGGTTTAGTATTTACGGGTGGGATCGGTGAAAACTCAGCTTACGTACGTGAAAAAACGTTGGGATATTTACCACACTTCGGCTTACAGTTTAGTCAAGATAACAACAATGCCCTAGCACGTGGTACTGAAGGACGAATTGATGCTGGAACAGGTCCTCAAATTTGGGTTGTTCCAACCGATGAAGAAGGGCGTATTGCCAAAGAAACGCGTCAAGTCATTGAACAGACTGCTTAAACCACAAACAGTTAGACAAAAATTAAGGTCATTATGAATACAATTTTATTGATCCCTACAGGTGAAGGTGTTGGTTTAACATCTGCATGCTTAGGTATGATTTACGCATTGGATTGCAAAGGGATTAACGCAGGGTTTCTAAAACCTTTTTCACAAATTGCAGATACCACCATTGACCGTACTACTACGCTGTATAGTCACCTTTTTCAACATAAGTCAGTTGAACCGATTATTTATGAAAAGTTAACTCAACTGATTGCTTTAGGTGAAACTGACGAATTACTCGAAGAAGCAGTTGCCTTACATCGTCAAATCGCTGCAAATCATGATGTCATTATTGTTGAAGGACTTGTTCCAAATGGTCAGGATCATTTTGCTAGTGAAATCAATGCCGCACTTGCACAAGCGCTAGATGCACAAGTCGTATTAGTCAGTACAGCTGATCTTGCAGACCCACGCAAAACAGCTGAAAAAGTTGATGCACATCTACGTCAATTTGGTGGTGCTGCATCAGCACGTACTACAGGTGTGCTCTTTATGCGCACCAAAGGACTTCCGGAAGGCACGGCTGAGATTCCTGTTACACTCGACCCAAGCTTACGTTTAGATGAAAAAATTGCAGAATTCTCAAAAGAACTGCAACGTTATAATCGTTTTATGGGCACAGATGACTTACCGATTATTGGTTTAGTCCCTTTTAGCAACATTCTGAGTGTTCCACGCAGTTTAGACATTGCATCGGTGGTTGATGGGACTTGGTTACATGAGGGCGAAGCGAAGCAACGTCGAATTCTCCATACTAGCCTGATTGCTTCAGATATCGAAGCCGAATTGCAAAAATTCGTTGCTGGTGAGCTGATCATCAGTGCAGCACAGCGAACTGATACTTTACTTGCAGCCAGTGTCGCAACTAGCAACGGGATTCCTTTAGCTGGATTAGTTTTAACAGAACAATCGGCCCCAGCGAATAATGTTCTAGAGTTCTGCCAAGGTGCCATAAAACAAGGCTTACCTATTTTACATACACCTCTAGACACGCTAGAAACTGCTCAGCGCTTGCACCATTTTGGTAATGAAATCCCAGTCGATGATACTGAGCGTGCTGAACAAGTAACTCGCTTTGTTTCTAGTCATATTGATAATAACTGGCTTGATCAACACACTCAGAATAATCTACATCCACGATTATCCCCTTCTGCTTTCCGCTATGAGTTGGTACAAAAATCGATTGCAGCCAAGAAGCGTATCGTTCTACCTGAAGGTGATGAACCACGTACTGTTCAAGCTGCTGCAATTTGTCAATCTCGCGGAATCGCGCACTGTATTTTGCTTGCAAAACCAGAATCAGTTGCTGAGGTTGCAAAAGCACGTGGCATTCAACTACCAAGTGATTTAGAAATTATTGACCCTGACAGCATTCGTGACCAATATATTGAACCGATGGTTGAATTGCGTAAAGGTAAGCTTGATGCACTACAAGCTAAAGCTCAACTGCAAGACACTGTGGTTCTCGGTACGATGATGCTAGCACTTGATCAGGTTGATGGTTTAGTTTCAGGTGCCATTCATACAACGGCCAATACTGTACGTCCAGCATTTCAATTAATAAAAACTGCACCAAATTACTCACTGGTTTCATCAATCTTTTTCATGCTATTGCCTGATGAAGTCTATGTATACGGTGACTGTGCAATTAATCCTGATCCAAATGCTGAACAGCTTGCAGAGATTGCGATTCAATCGGCTGATTCTGCAAAAGCTTTTGGTCTCGATCCTCGTATTGCAATGATCAGTTATTCAACAGGAACTTCGGGGACTGGTGCGGATGTGGAAAAAGTTGCAGAAGCGACTAAAATTGCAAAACAGCGCCGCCCTGATTTATTGATTGATGGTCCTTTACAATACGATGCAGCGTCCGTTGAAAGTGTCGGTCGCCAAAAAGCACCAGACTCGCAAGTAGCTGGTCGCGCCAACGTATTTATCTTCCCTGACCTCAATACAGGTAATACCACCTACAAAGCGGTGCAACGTGCTGCCAATGTTGTAAGTGTCGGCCCGATGCTACAAGGCTTAAACAAGCCCGTAAATGATTTGTCTCGTGGCGCTTTGGTGGATGATATTGTGTTTACCATTGCATTGACTGCGATTCAGGCAAAGCAACAAGACTAGTCTGATCTCTTTGCAATAAGGAAAAAGCCATCACTTGATCAAAGTTGATGGCTTTTTTATATTCTTGGTTATGAAGTTTTAATTGCTCTGAATCGTGGCAGTTTGATAAAAAAAATTGCATTACCACATAAAATGAGAATCACACCAATCACCGCATGCATTTGCCAATGATAACCTTCCCATATAGTCGATATAACCAACGCCACCAAAGGAAATAACAAGGTGCTATATGCAGCTTTCCCCGCTCCAATTCGACCAACCAAATAAAAGTAAGCCGTAAAGCCAATCACTGAACCAAAAATCGCTAAATAGAGTAATGCGCTAACCGAACTCCCTGACATGCTCGGAAAAAAGTTGTCATGCTTAAACCATGAAATTAAAGCCATTAGCAAAGAACCATACAACATTGCATAGGCATTAGTCGTAAAAATATCCAATCCATGTTTTTGATGGCGCGTACTAATCATATTGCCCAGAGAAAAACCATAAGTTCCTAAAATACACAATCCAATACCCATCAACATATTGCTATTCAAGGTTGTACCCATGACATCGTGCCAAAACAAAGCGATGATCCCAAACAGACCAAATAATGCAGCAGGATAAAAACGGGACGATATGTGCTGAGCAAAAAATAGTTTGGTATTGATCGTGTTGAAAATCACAGCCATCGAAAAGATCACTGCTTCTAAGCCACTACTAATGTATTGCACTGCATAATAGAAACAGACAAAGTTAAATCCAAAAATACAGCATGCCTGCAACATGCAAAATAAATGATCTTGAGTTGCCAGTTTTTGCAACTTGCGACTCATCACAATAAAAGCGAACAAGACAATTGCTGAAATAAAAAATCGCCAAAACACCGCAACTGTGGTCGATATTTCACTTTGCTGTTGCAGTGTAATTGCGATCCATGTCGTCCCCCAGATCACCACAACCAAAGCATATAACAATGCATTCATAGCTTTTTAACCAAACTTAATACCACACTGTAAAGTTTGCATCTTTGCAGCATTTCTTTTCTTTCATTTTCTTGTGATGATTGTCATTAGCTTGCGTTTTTTAATGTTCGTTATATTCAGATGACAACTAAGGCTGAACGTCCTACACTTAATACAATCATACTTAACACTTTGTATAGAAGATGAAATATCAGATTCTAGATCAATTACAGCAACATAAAGCTCAATTGCTTGACTCAGTTGAATTGGGTTCAGGTATGCAATTGGCCATGTGGGAAAATAATCAAGATCGCGTCAATGTCTGTAGCAATCATCATACTTTAAGTATGTATATTCATGGTGGTTATCAGAGTTATCAAAAGACACCTCAAGGTTGGCACAATGGCGGTGGGCCTGACCGTATGTGCCTCATGCCCCAAGATTATGAGTCGACCTGGGACTTGCGTGATCCACTAACTTTTGTTCATCTTTACTACACAGAACAACATCTAAAACGTGTAGCAGAACAAGTTTGGGATAAAGAACCTAGCCAAATTATTTTAAATCCACAAATCTTCGTCGCCGATCCCCAAATCTCAATGATCTATCGGCATTTTTTACTCAATGCTGAATGGGAAAACCGCGAAAATCATTTACAGATGAGTACAGCAACTACGCTATTGCTTAATCATCTCATCAAGAATTATAGTCATGCACACTGGCAAGCACCTGTCGTAAAAGGTGGGCTTTCACCATATGTGCTCAAACAAGTTTTGCAATGGATTGATCAACATTTGCATTTAAGTTTGACGCTCACGGATTTAGCCGAACAAGCGCAATTAAGTGAATATCATTTTGCGCATATGTTCAAACAATCTATGAAAATGCCACCACACCAATACGTCATGCAACGTCGACTTGAGTTAGCCCATCAAGCTCTACACGCAACCAAATTAAATTTAACTGAAATTTCAATGCGATATGGCTTTAGCTCGAGCAGCCATTTTAGCCATCGTTTTAAAAAACATTTTGGATACGCACCTTCACTGCTGCGAAAAAACCTAAGCTAATCTTTGAAGTTTCACATATTTAAAAATCTACTTTTGCATATAGACCTTTAGCCAAAAGTCGTTTAAAACTCCCACAATCCAAGCTTTTTGTCATATAATTTAGCCCGCCAGCTTATCGCCCGCTCAAGAGAATTTTGATATGACAACGATCATCAAACAAGATGACTTGATTACATCAATCAAGGATGCCCTCCAGTTTATTTCTTACTATCACCCTCAAGACTTCATCCAAGCGATGAGCCGTGCTTATGATCGTGAAGAAAACAAAGCTGCAAAAGATGCAATTGCTCAAATCCTCATCAACTCACGTATGTGTGCTGAAGGTCATCGACCAATCTGTCAAGATACAGGGATCGTCAACGTTTTCCTTGAAGTCGGCTTAGATGTTAAATTTGATTTAACCATGAGCTTAGACGATGCAGTGAACGAAGGTGTACGCCAAGGTTACTTAGAAAACTCAAACGTACTTCGTGCTTCAGTGCTTGCTGATCCAGCTTTTGGTCGTAAAAACACCAAAGACAATACACCTGCTGTCATCCACTACAAACTCGTACCTGGTAATAAAGTTGATATTACCGTTGCGGCTAAAGGTGGCGGTTCAGAAAATAAATCTAAACTTGCGATGCTAAACCCATCTGATTCAATCGTAGATTGGGTACTTAAAACTGTACCAACGATGGGTGCAGGCTGGTGCCCACCAGGTATGCTCGGTATTGGTATCGGTGGTACTGCTGAAAAAGCCATGATGCTTGCAAAAGAAGCACTTATGGAAGAAATCAACATGGACGAATTACTTCGTCGTGGTCCACAAAGCAAGATGGAAGAACTCCGTATCGAGATCTTCGAAAAAGTAAATGCACTGGGCATTGGTGCTCAAGGTCTTGGTGGTTTGACAACTGTTCTTGATATTAAAATCAAGGATTACCCATGTCACGCTGCGGGTAAACCAGTGGGTATGATTCCGAACTGTGCTGCCACACGCCACGCACACTTCCAGTTAGATGGTACAGGTGTAGCACACATCCAAGCACCTAAACTTGAAGACTACCCTGCTGTAACTTGGGATTCATCTCAATCAAAACGTGTGAATCTTGATACCATTACACAAGAAGAAATGAATTCTTGGAAACCAGGTGATACATTACTTCTTAACGGTACAATTTATACAGGTCGTGATGCTGCACATAAGCGCATGGTCGACATGTTAAATAATGGTGAAGAACTTCCAGTCGACTTAAAAGGTAAATTCATTTACTACGTTGGTCCTGTTGATCCTGTTCGTGATGAAGTCGTTGGTCCTGCTGGTCCTACAACTGCAACGCGTATGGATAAATTTACACGTCAAGTCTTAGAAGCAACTGGCTTGTTCGGCATGATCGGTAAAGCGGATCGTGGTCCAGCGGCTGTTGAAGCAATCAAAGACAATAAAGCAACTTACTTAATGGCTGTGGGTGGCGCTGCTTACCTCGTTTCTAAAGCTGTACGTGAAGCTGAAGTTGTTGCATTTGCTGACCTAGGTATGGAAGCAATCTACAAATTTGTGGTTGAAGATATGCCTGTTTCTGTTGCCGTTGATGTGAATGGTACGTCTATCCACGCAACTGCTCCAAAAATCTGGCAAGCAAAAATTGGTAAAATTCCAGTTGTAGATGCTGCGGCACAATAATCCGCTCATCAAAAAAATAGCCGAATCACTGCATTCGGCTATTTTTTTATTTAAAGCTTCTGTTAAATTATAAAAATGAATAACAATAACGAGGCAAATATGAACATAAATCCATTCCATTATCTATTGCTATGCCTTGCTATTTGTACTTCACAGGATGTATCAGCTACTCCTGCGCAAACTAAATCTGTTCAAGAATTAATTAAAGCCAGTGACTTAGAAAAAGTACTGAACAACTCCTTTGAAGAAATGCAACCTGCTTTAGACTTAGAAGCTGAAAGGATTATTTTAGGTATTTTAAATAAAGAAAAATTAACAACCAATCAAGAACTCTTAGCAGTATTAGAACTCAGCCAATTATTAAAAGAGACCAGTTCAAAATTATTTGCTCGACCTGAAACAATTCAAGCGATTGAAAAAATTTATAAAGACACACTCAGTGAAGAAGAAATTCAGGCTTATTTAAAGTTTTTAAAAACCCCTGAAGGTAAGTCAATCAATCAGAAAAACTTACAGATTAGTACAAATGTATTTCAATATATGAATACCCTAAGTCAAAAAACGCTAAGCGATCCCGAACAAAGCATTCAATTGAAAGAGCAATTTCTATCTATCATTCAACCACTAATTCAACAGGAATAGAAATTGCTCATTAATACAATCAATTACCAAGTTAAAGGATTCCAAAGTTTAAATGGTTTAACCAAGTGAACCTCTGACTTTTGATCATATTTAGCAGGTTTTAACTCCTGAGGCTTAGAACGAACTTTACCTGAGGCATCTTGCGCAACAAAATTATAACTAGATGATTTTAATCGAGTAAATGCAATTTCTTGACGTGCCACTTTCTCTGGCATTGACATAAATGGACCTGTTGGTTCACTTCTTGGTAACTTATTCTCTTCGTCATATTTAATGAAATAAGTTTGGGCTGCATCAACTGTAAAATCTAAATATTTCGGTTTTTGAAAATGTAGGCCTGCTAGAGGACGACTTACACTTAAGCGATAAGTTCCAGCTGGTAATTCCAACCAATAATAATGATTATGTAATAGACTTGGAATGCGATGACCATTGATAAATAGATTAGCAGCAGCAATTTCTTGGCGATTCCAGCGAGTGTCTGGGCGATATAAATAGACTACCGCGGCTTGCTCATTTTGTGGCTTGATAGGAGCGTAATATTGACCTAATTTTTGGTTTACCCATCCACCAACAGTAAAACCACCCACATGATATTGATCAAATAAACCTGGTTTCTTATCTGTATCGACAGGAGGTAAAGTTGCTGTTAAGACGACTGGATTTTCTTCAACTGCTTTATGACTTTGACAGCCCGCCAAAATCCCTACACAACATAATGACAATATTAAATAACGCATGACATCCCTCAAGGCGTTTTCTTGGATTTATTTTTAACAGCGCAAAACTATGCGGATTATTCAATTTTTAAGATTAACACCTCACCGTTCAATTGCAAATAAAAAAAGCATGAAAAGCTAAGCCTTTCATGCTTTTTTAGATGAATGTGAATTAAGCAGATTTTGAATCTACAACTTTCAAATCTTTCTTCTCAATCAATTCAGCTGTCGTCGTTTGTGGTAAACGCTCTGGCTTATATGTCGGTTTAGCTGTTCCATTAATCACAGCCTCATCAACAATAACCGTGCCTACATCTTTGCGACTTGGTAAATCATACATTGTTTCAAGTAGTACATTTTCCAAGATAGAACGTAGACCACGTGCGCCAGTATTGCGCTCAAGAGCTTTCTTCGCTACTGCTCGTAATGCAGACTCATCAAATACGAGGTCAACATCTTCCATCGTGAATAAATACTGATATTGCCGAGTTAATGCATTTTTTGGTTCAGTCAAAATCTGCATCAATGCTTCTTCATCCAACTCATCAAGCGTTGCAATCACTGGCAAACGACCGATAAATTCAGGAATTAAACCAAATTTCACCAAATCTGTTGCTTCAACTTGACGGAATAATTCAGAGACTTTTTTACTGTCATCTTTATTTTTCACATCAGCTGTGAAACCGATACCGCCTTTTTCCTGACGTTGCTGTACAATTTTTTCCAAACCTGAGAATGCGCCACCGCAAATAAATAATATATTTGAAGTATCGATTTGGATAAATTCTTGTTGAGGATGCTTACGCCCTCCTTGTGGAGGAATCGAAGCCACTGTACCTTCAATCATTTTTAATAATGCTTGTTGTACACCCTCACCCGAAACATCGCGAGTAATCGATGGATTCTCAGACTTACGCGTGATCTTGTCGATTTCATCAATATAGATAATGCCTTTTTGAGCTTTCTCTACATCATAATCTGCCTTTTGCAGCAATTTTTGCACGATATTTTCAACATCTTCACCCACGTAACCCGCTTCGGTAAGTGTTGTCGCATCCGCCATAGCAAAAGGGACATCAAGTAAACGTGCAAGTGTTTGAGCAAGTAAAGTCTTACCAGAACCTGTTGGTCCAATTAATAAAATATTACTCTTAGCAATTTCGATGTCTTGATGTGCATGATGTGTTTGCCCAACTTTCAAACGCTTATAGTGGTTATACACCGCAACAGATAACGTTTTCTTCGCAAGATCTTGCCCAATAACATATTGATCAAGTGCTGCACGTATTTCATGTGGCTTTGGCAATGGTTTGGTTGCCCAATCACCCGCTTCAACCTGTTGACTTGTTTGAACTAAGTCTAAGCACACATCTACACATTCATTACAAATATATGCGTCCTCACCTGCAATCAGTTTCCCGACTTCAGACTGCGTTTTACCGCAAAATGAACAATGTTTTTGTCCTTGAGGATGTTCGGACATATTTACTCCCATCTTGAATCTTAAAAATTACGGACGCTTACTAAGGACTTGATCAACCAAACCATACTGTTTTGCAGCTTCAGCCGTCATGAAATTATCACGATCAGTATCACGAGCAACTGTCTCGTAATCCTGCCCGCTATGTTGCGCCATTAAACGATTTAAACGCTCTTTAATAAACAAAATCTCACGTGCATGGATTTCAATATCAGATGCTTGTCCACGGAAACCACCTAATGGTTGATGGATCATCACACGTGCATTTTCCAAGCAATAACGTTTACCTTTTGCACCAGCATTCAAAAGGAATGCACCCATAGAGGCAGCTTGCCCCATACAGTATGTCACAACATCAGGCTTAATAAACTGCATGGTATCGTAAATTGCCATACCTGCCGTTACCGAACCACCTGGAGAGTTAATATAAAGGTGAATATCTTTTTCTGGGTTTTCTGCTTCTAAAAATAACATCTGCGCGACGATTAAATTCGCCATGTTATCTTCAACTTCACCTGTCAAGAAAATAACACGCTCACGTAACAAACGTGAGTAAATATCAAAAGAACGCTCACCACGAGATGATTGTTCAACGACAACAGGAACTAAAGCATTTTCAATTGTTGGAACATACATATGTTTACTTATTCCTAAATTATTGTGACTCGATCTATGCCAACAATATGAGGGATAATCGCTGAAATTGCAAAAGGTTCAATCTGAAATATTCGAATATTTAGACTAAAATCTGGCATTTTTTAGACAAATTAACACATTCATAACACATATAAAAAAAGGCGCATTACGCGCCTTTCTTTTCAACTTTTAAAAGATTAGCCACGGCGAGCTTGTTGTTCTTTTAATAAGTCTTCGTAGCTTACAGCCACATCATTTACTTTAGCAGCAGCCAAGATGTGATCAACAACTTGGTCTTCTAACACAACTGCTTCGATTTGAGCACGTTGTTGTTTGTCATTTTTGAAGTATTCAACAACTTCTGTTGGATCTTCATAAGAAGAAGCCATGTCATTGATATAAGCATCAACGCGTGCTTGGTCAACTTCAAGTTTAGCATCAGCTAATACTTTGCTTACCAATACACCAAGCTTCACTGATTTTTCAGCTTGTTCTTTGAACAATTCATCTGGAAGCATGCTGCTGTCAAATGCGCCTGCACCTTGAGCACCAAACTGTTGAGTGAATTGTTGGATCATTTGTTGACGTTGACGATCAATTTCTTGAGCAACCATTGATGCTGGAACTTCGATTTCGTTCGCAGCTACAAGCGCATCAAACGCAGCTTGTTTAACTTGGTTGCGAAGACCGTTACGAACTTCACGTTCCATGTTTTTACGAACGTCAGCTTTTAACTTGTCTAAGCCTTCTTCTTCAGTTAAACCAAAGATTTTTAAGAATTCAGCATCAATCTCTGGAAGCTTTTGTTTTTCAACAAGTTTCACAGTAATTTTAAACTGAGCTGCTTTACCTGCTAAGTTTTCAGCTTGATAGTCTTCAGGGAAAGTTACATCAATAACTTTCTCTTCGCCTTTCTTCATGCCAACGATACCGTCTTCAAAGCCAGGAATCATACGACCTGAACCAAGAACAAGTTTAAAGTCTTCAGCTGCACCGCCTTCAAACTTCTCACCATCAACAGTACCTTCAAAATCGAAAGTCACTTGCATATCTTTTTTCGCCATGCCTTTGGTTTCAGTCCAAGAAGCACGTTGCTTTTGTAAGTTTTCAATCATTACATCAACGTCTGCATCGTTGATTTCAGATGATTTACGATCAATCTCTAAGTCAGCAAAAGATTTAACTTCTACTTCTGGATACACTTCTACAGTCGCTTCATAAACTAAAGCGTCATCTTTGTTTTCAACTTTTTCAATGTTCGGCATGCCTACAGCATTGATTTTTTCTTGTTGAATTGCTTCGAATACTGTATCACGAATAAGGTCATTCACAACTTCTTGATAGATGCTCGCACCATATTCACGGCGAACAACATTTAAAGGCACTTTACCTGGACGGAAGCCGTTGATCTTCACAGTTTTGGCAGTGCGTTTTAAGCGAGCTTCAAATTGCTCGTTAACACGGCTCGTCGGTACAGAAACATTTAAACGACGGGCAACGCCCGAAACCGCTTCAGTCGTTACTTGCATGGCTTCCTCGATATATAGTTAGTAGTAACAATTTTTAAAGTGCCACATTATATGACAACTTTGCTGATATACAAAATTCGACAAGCATTCTAGCAGTAAAAGTTGATCTGAACATATCAGCAAGTCACCCACGATTTATTATTTTTCATAGTTTATGAATAAACTCGGTTGTTCTTGGGTAATTTCGTGAAGAATTCTATTAGATCAATATGCTTAATTTTCACCCAATCAATTACAACACAATCTTACATTTCGCTACACTATTCTATTTCTTTTTCCAAATTTACATGATCTAAGCATCGTTAAATCCAATCGAGAAAAATTGCATATAAGAATAAGAATAATTATTATTTGCATGAATTTTAAGGTTTACATGGATACGATATGTCTTCTTTTATCAGAACACGTAAGAAGTTTGTTTCATCTGCGATTGCATCATCTCTTTCTATGATTGCAACTGCAGCAATCGCGCAAGATAAAGAAAATGTGGTTCAACTTCCAACGATTCATGCAGAAGCAACTGCTGAACAATTAAAAGTTGATGTATCTGCAAACAATAAATATGTCGCCCCACTCAAAGACACACCAAAATCAGTTTCAATTCTTTCTCAAAAATTACTTCAAGAAACTAACTCAAATACCCTACTTGAGGCTCTCCGCAATGAACCTGGCATAACACTTGGAGCTGGTGAAGGTGGTGCCCCTTATACAGATATTCCATATATTCGTGGTTACAACAGTCAATCTGCAATTTACGTAGATGGTGTGAGAAACTCAAGCGCCCAATCTCGTGATATGTTTGCAATTGAGCAAGTTGAAGTTACCAAGGGTTCAAGTTCTGCTTTAACAGGTGGCAACGGAGTCGGTGGTAGCATCAACCTAATTCCTAAAATTGCTCATGAGGGTACCCAATATCAAGGTACTGTTGCGGGTGGTACTGACAACTACAAACACATTCAGCTTGATGCCAACAAAGACTTTGGTAATGGTGTTGCCGGTCGTGTTGTCGTTATGGGTCATGAAAATGAAAAGCCAGGACAAAGTAATGGTGCAGAATACTCACGCGTTGGTATCGCACCTAGTCTTGTATTGGGCTTAGGTTCTCCAAACCGTGCAACATTGAGTTATTATTTCTTAAAAAGCAACGATGAACCTGATTCAGGTGTTCCATTTAACAACTCTAACGTTCCAGCATCAGCACCAACCGGCTCTGTAAAAGGCGATGGGAAACCTGTTGATGTAAAACAGGGTGCATATTACGGCTGGAAAGCACGTGACTTTGATAAACGTGAAAATCACATCGGCTCATTGAAACTTGAACATGATTTTAATGATGATTTAACACTGAGTAATACTGCATCTTATAGTTTATCCAAAGCAGACTATATCAATACAAACCCAGACGATTCTAAAGGCAATATCTATAGCGATAAAGTTTGGCGTCGTGCAACCCAATCGATTCGAGAAACACAAGCCTTCACAGATCAACTGTCTTTAACTGGCAAGCTCAAAACAGGTTTATTGACACATAGTTTTAATGTGGGTGCTGAATATAGTCATGAAGAGACCGAACGTGGTACTTACAACATGACATACCCCGGCTACCTAGATAAGAATGGTAATATTGCTGTTTCAACTACAGGTTTCAATAATACCTGTCAAAATAATGATGGTTGGTGCACAAGCTTAAGTAATCCATCTGGCAATGCACCTTGGTTAGGTACAACCACAGCAAACCTAAAACAAAGAATCACAACCAATGAAACGGTATCAGTCTATGCTTTAGACAGTATTGAATTCAATAAATACTGGTTACTAAATCTAGGTGTACGTTGGGATCAATTTGACTCTGAATTGGACTTTAAGAAAGATTTCGTAAGAGGTTCAACCACAACTCCTGCAGGAACAGTATATAGCAATGATACGGATTTCTTCTCATATCAAGCTGGTGTAGTATTCCGTCCTACTGAACACGGTAGCATCTATGCAAGCTTTGCGACTTCTGCAAACCCTGTAGGTATTGATGTCGATGTAGATATGGATGCGGCAAATCAGACGCTTGATCCAGAAAAAGCTCGTACATATGAAGTAGGTACAAAATGGAGTCTCTGGGAAAACCGTGCAAACATTAATGCTGCACTTTTCCGAACAGAAAAACAAAATACACGTATCGCAATTGATGCCGAAACATCAGCAAATGCTGGTGAAAGCAAAGTTGATGGTTTTGAACTGGGCTTAACTGGTCATATTACTGACAAATGGGAAATGGCTTTAGGTTATAGCTACCTTGACAGTAAAGTAGAGAAAGCTGCGTACAACAAGGTTGCTCAAGAAGGCAAACCACTACCATTTGTTGCAAAAAACAGCGCTAGCTTGTGGACAACCTACCAAGTTTTACCAAAACTAACCTTAGGCGCCGGTGTTCAATATCGTGATAAAGTTTTCTCTGACACAACATCACCGAAAATCTTGCCAACATTCACTATCTATAATGCAATGCTTCAGTACGAAGTTGATGAAAATGTCGATCTTCAGCTAAATGTTAACAACATTTCTGATAAGCGTTACTTTACAAGTGCTTATACCTCTCACTATGCAAATGAAGGTGATGGCCGCAACGCAGTTCTTGCGATCAACTTTAAGTACTAAATCCCTTAAAAAACTAGGGTATTTACTTAAACTCATCTAAAATAGCCTCACTATGAGGCTATTTTTTATAATAATCAATTGAAAGGGATATGCTCAGTGATCCATCACATTCCGAATGTTTTGACAAAAGAACAAGTCGCCGAATTCCGTAAATTAATGGAAGCAGCAGATTGGGTCGGTGGAAAAATTACAGCTGGCACACTCTCAGCATCCGTAAAACGTAATCAACAACTTTCAGAGAGTGACCCTTTAACCCACCAACTTAGTGCACTTGTGATGGATGCAATTTGGAAAAATCCAACTTTCCAAGCAGCTGCACTCCCCAAGCAAATGATTCCACCTTTGTTTAATCGCTACGATGAACACGAAAGTTTTGGTTTTCATGTCGATAATTCAATTCGTTTAGTGAGAGGGACTCATCAACAACTTCGTACAGATTTATCGTGTACTTTATTTTTGAGTGAACCTGAAGAATATGATGGTGGTGATCTCGTTATTGAAGATACTTATGGCTACCATGAAGTGAAATTACCAGCAGGTGATGTCGTACTCTACCCTTCAACAAGCTTGCATGAAGTCAGTAGTATTACGCGTGGTACCCGATTTGCTTCATTTTTTTGGGTACAGAGTTTGATTAGAGATGATCAAAAGCGTCATATGCTCTTTAATTTGGATGAAAGTATTCGTCAACTTCGCATAGATCATGGTGATGCATACCCAGAAGTAATGAAACTCACCAATATTTATCACAATCTCATTCGTATGTGGTCAGAACTCTGACCACTTCATTTTTCGTCATGCTGAATAAATTCTATAATTTTTATTAAAAAATAGACTGATTTAGAAAAAATATCCCACTCAACTATCAATTCTTGCAAAAAACAGGAAAACATTTTCCACAATTAAGAGCTAGAATGCTGTTATAGACCTTTGCAGCCAGCTTATTTTCACCTAGACTGATTTTTATTAGATGATTAATATAGCTGCAAAACCGAATCATAATTTTGAATGGTTGATGATGAAAACAAATTACGGCTTTACCCATCCGTCGAATATAAACCATCTTGCTGCTCTCCTGATGCTGCGCCTCGCGCGCGTATAAATTTTATTGCCTAAGTTTGAAGGCATTCGATCCAAATATTCTCTTTTAATTTATTCGTATAGACACCATATATATTTATAGTATGTTGCATTTATAAAAATTCGCGACCCCTGCTATGACAAGGAGTTACCTCATGATGTTGGCTGACCCAAGCAAAAAATACCGCCGTATGTATCAACGAGTGGATTTACCAGATCGTCAATGGCCGAATAACGAAATCAACCAAGCACCGATTTGGATGAGTACCGACCTTCGTGATGGTAACCAAGCGATTTTTGAACCAATGAATATGGATCAAAAATTAAAAATGTTCCATATGTTAGTCAAAATCGGCTTTAAACATATTGAAATTGGTTTCCCATCTGCGTCTCAAATTGATTTCGATTTTACCCGTATGTTAATCGAAGAAAATTTGATTCCTGATGATGTTTATATCGAAGTCTTGGTTCAAGCTCGTGATCATTTGATTGAGCGTACTTTCGAGTCATTAATTGGTGCTAAACGTGCAATTGTGCATATCTATAACTCGAACTCTCCGACTTTCCGTCAAAAAGTTTTGAATGTAGACGTAAATGGTGCTAAACAACTTGCGATTAATGCTGCGAATAAAGTGAAAGAATATGCAGCACAATATCCTGAAACAGAATGGATTTTCCAATATAGCCCTGAATGTTTCTCAGCAACAGAATTAGAAGTTGCCAAGGATGTTTGTGATGCGGTTACTGAAATTTGGGAAGCATCTCCAACCAATAAAGTGATTTTGAACTTACCTGCAACAGTTGAAGTTTCAACACCAAATGTTTATGCAGATCAAATTGAGTGGATGCACCGTAACTTGCAACGTCGTGATGGCGTAATTATCTCAGTTCACTGTCACAATGACCGTGGTTGTGGTATTGCTGCATCTGAATTAGCCATTATGGCAGGTGCTGACCGTGTTGAGGGTTGTGTGTTTGGAAATGGCGAACGTACGGGTAATGTCGATGTTGCAGCAATTGCCTTGAACATGTATACCCAAGGTGTTGCACCAAATTTAGATTTCTCGAACATCAACGAAATCATTGCAACTGTTGAAGAATGCACGGGCTTACCTGTTCACCCTCGTCATCCATATGCAGGTGATTTAGTCTTCACAGCTTTCTCTGGTTCTCACCAAGATGCGATCAAAAAAGGCTTTGAGTTCCAGAAAAACGAAGAAATTTGGGATATGCCTTATTTACCAATCGATCCTAAAGATTTAGGTCGTGACTATGACGCTGTTATTCGTGTAAATAGTCAATCAGGTAAAGGTGGTATCGCATATTTATTAGAATCAAACTATAACGTTGCATTGCCACGTCGTGTTCAGATTGAATTTAGTCAAATTGTTCAACAACATACTGATGAGAATGGTACTGAAATCAGTGCACACGAGATCTGGACATTGTTTGAGAAAACTTATGTCGATATCAAAAACCATCACTACCAAACTAAACATTATCAATTATCAGACATCAATGGCACACAAATCATTGAATTAGATATTGAAATTGAAGGTGAAATTCAACGCCTACGTGGTGAAGGTAACGGCCCAATCTCAGCAATGTTAAATGCTTTACAGTTGCCGATTGACGTTGTGAACTATGAAGAACGTAGTATTAGTTCAGGTGCAAATGCCAAAGCCCTTGCATTGATTGAACTTCAAGTCAAAGGTACAGGTAAGAGTGCATTTGGTGCAGGTGTACACGACAACATCGTAACCTCTTCAATCGATGCGATTATTGCATGTACAAACCGTTTGATCGAACAAGGTGTATTAACAACTGATCAAGTGGTTGCTGCCGCAGTCTAAGCTTATGTTGTAATAACAGAAAAAATGGCTTTTGAAAGGATACCTGAATTGGTATCCTTTTCATTATTGATAAAAGATTTATACAGGCGAATTATTCCAGTGTCTTTTCCATCGGATTCAGTGGGTTTAGTCACACCACAAAAGTTTCAGTTCGAACAACCTCTTGAACTTGAATGCGGGCGTATTCTGCCCCGTTTTGATTTAATGGTTGAAACCTATGGAACACTCAATGCAGATAAATCGAATGCCATTTTAATTTGTCATGCATTGTCAGGTCATCATCATGCCGCAGGCTATCATCATGAGGATGATAAAAAGGCTGGCTGGTGGGACAGTTGTATTGGACCTGGAAAAGCGATTGATACAAATCATTTTTTTGTCGTTTCTTTAAATAATATCGGTGGCTGTAATGGTTCTACAGGACCAACTTCACCAAATCCAGAAAATGAAAACCGTCCTTATGGTCCTGATTTCCCACTAGTTACAGTTCGTGACTGGGTAAAAACTCAAGCCATGCTATCTGATCGTCTTGGTATTGATATTTGGTATGCGGTGATTGGTGGCTCCTTAGGCGGAATGCAAGCATTACAATGGTCATTGGATTATCCTGACCGCTTACAAAAGTGTGCAATTATTGCCAGTGCACCTAAACTTTCTGCACAAAATATTGCCTTTAATGAAGTTGCTCGCCAATCAATTCTATCCGACCCTGACTTCCATCACGGTCGTTATCTTGAACATGACAGTTATCCAAAACGCGGTTTGATTTTGGCTCGTATGGTTGGTCATATTACTTATTTGTCTGAAGAAGCGATGAAACAGAAATTTGGTCGTGATCTCAAATCAGGCAAATTTATGTACGGCTTTGATGTCGAATTCCAAGTTGAAAGTTATTTACGTTATCAAGGCGAACAATTTAGTCGCAATTTTGATGCAAATACTTACTTGATTATGACCAAAGCCTTGGATTATTTTGATCCATCTCGTGAGTATGAACATTCATTGACTAAAGCAATGAGCAAGCCTAAATGTAAATTTTTGGTGATTTCATTTACGACTGACTGGCGTTTTAGCCCGAGTCGCTCACAAGAATTGGTTGATGCTTTGATTGATAATCATAAACCTGTCAGCTATTTAGATATCGATGCTGAACAAGGGCATGACTCGTTCTTATTCCCAATTCCGCTTTATGTCAAAACACTTCGAGCATTTTTAGGTGGAGAACAACAGTTGCAATCGACACCGCAGGAGCTTCACTAATGCGTATAGATCAACGACTCGCCGAAAAATGGATTAGCCCTAATTCTAGCGTACTAGACTTAGGTTGTGGTGATGGCGAACTGTTGGCTCATATGAGCAAACAGCACAATATTCGTGCTTATGGCTTAGAAATTGATCAAGAAAAGATTGCAATTGCCATCAGTCGAGGGTTAAATATTATCCAACAGGATTTAAACTTGGGTTTAAGCCGTTTTGCCGACCAGTCGTTTGACTCTGTGGTTATGGCACAAGCTTTGCAAGCTGTAGATGCGCCCGATGTATTACTTCGTGATATGGTGCGTGTCGGAAAACAGGCAATTATTACTTTTCCAAACTTTGCGTATTGGAAGACTCGTTCTTTTCTTGCATTGAAAGGAAAAATGCCTGTTTCTGAAGCTTTACCCTATATGTGGTATAACACCCCAAATATTCATTTATGTACTTTCCGTGATTTCGAAGCCTTATGTGCAGAAAACGGAATTAAAATTATTAATCGACTTGCCGTTAATGGTGACCAACAAGGTAGTGTGCTGAGTAAGCATATGCCGAACCTATTTGGTGAAGTCGCAATTTATCGAGTGAGCGCTCTATGAAAAAGACATTAATCAGCACGTTTTTATTTGGCATAGTCAGCTTTCAAACGCATGCAGAGTATGTTGCTCAACCACAGTCTGTAGCAACACAAGCAGCTAGATACTCTGTGATGAGTATTGGCGAGTTACAAAGCGCTGCAAAAGCTGGTCAAGCTGGTGCGCAGTTTTATCTAGCTACACGCTATCAATATGGTAAAGATGTCGCTAAAGACGAGAAACAAGCTTTTGCATTGTTTAAGGCTGCTGCCGATCAAGGTATCTCTGCGGCTCAACTGAATGTTGGTCGTATGTATGCAGATGGCATTGGCACAAAGAAAGATGAAGTATTGGCTCGCAAATATTTCGAAAAAGCAGCAAGTAACGGCGACAATCGTGCAAGCTTCAATCTAGCCATGATGGAAGAGCAAAAGAAAAACTACGTAGGTGCGTATCAGTGGTATGAGCTTTCAACACGTGATGGCATGCTCGATACTAAAGTGATTAGTCTTTCTGAAGGTAAGAAAACAGCTTTGGCTGCAAACTTAACTCAAGAGCAAATCCGTACCGCACGTGACCGTGCTGATAAATGGATTCAAGCGCAGTAAACTAGTTTAGATCACCTGATTTATTTAAAAAAACCGACTGTTGAGAGTCGGTTTTTTATTAATAAAGGAATAAAATTGAAAATTTTAACTTGGAACTGTAATGGTGCTTTCAGAAAGAAAATTGAATTATTAAAAGAGATTGATGCAGACATATACATAATTCAAGAATGTGAAAGTGAAGAAAAGTCTCAAGGAACTTATGATAGTTGGCTACCTAATCGAATATGGAAAGGCCATAATAAAAACAAAGGATTAGGAGTTTTTGCTAAAGAGCAATTTAAATTAGAACAGTTATATTGGGAAGATTCAAACCTAGAACTATTCTTACCACTTAAAATCAATGATGACTTTCAATTGTTAGCTGTTTGGACAAAATATGCTAACTCTCCAACATTCCAATACATCGGACAACTATGGAAATATTTACAATTACATAATACAGCTATTGCAACAAAAGCAACTATTATTTGTGGAGATTTAAATAGCAACGCTCAATGGGATGTATGGGATCGTTGGTGGAATCACAGTGATGTGGTCAATCAGCTAAAAACAATGAATATCCATAGTCTTTACCATGAACTAACAAATGAAGAACAAGGCAAGGAAAAGAATTCAACTTTTTTTATGAATCGAAACCAAGAAAAAAATTATCATATCGATTATTTATTTAGTCATACTAGTTTATTCTCTGGAAGAAACTCACATTTTAAAATTTTTGATAAAGATGAATGGCTTCAATATAGTGACCACTTACCAATATTATTCGATCTTAATACTTGAACTAATTTATCTTATTTAAACAATTTTCTATTCTATCTTAAAATAACATATTAAAATCCCACTCAATCTGAGCTGATCTAAAATATATATGTCTACTCCATTATGGCTTAATCAACGCAGCCTTGTGCTTGCAAGCAATAACAAAGGTAAAATTGCTGAATTTGATCATCTATTTCAACAACTCAATCTACCCGTCGAAATCATTCCTCAAGGTAAACTCAATATCGAAGATGCGATTGAAGATGGTTTAAGCTTTGTTGAAAATGCAATTATTAAAGCTCGCCATGCATCTAAATTTTCAGGCAAACCTGCTATTGCAGATGACTCGGGTTTATGTGTGCCATTCTTAGATGGTGCACCAGGTATTTACTCAGCGCGATATGCTGGCGAACATGGTAACGATGCTGCCAAT
Source organism: Acinetobacter sp. SK-43 (assembly GCF_015351505.1). Lineage (NCBI taxonomy): Bacteria > Pseudomonadati > Pseudomonadota > Gammaproteobacteria > Moraxellales > Moraxellaceae > Acinetobacter > Acinetobacter sp. SK-43. The sequence goes on along the minus strand of NZ_JADKPY010000021.1, from coordinate 6,148 downwards.
AACCAAAAACTTTTAGCTGACCTCGCACCTTTCCGCAAAGACGGCGAAGTGATTGAAGGCATGTTTGTTTGTGTACTAGCATTGGTCACCCATGCCGAAGACCCTCTACCACAAATCTTTCAAGGTATTTGGAAAGGTGAAATTTTAGAAACTGCTCGCGGAGAAAATGGATTTGGTTATGATCCCCTCTTTTGGGTAGCTGAACGTAACTGTTCAAGTGCTGAACTCAGCAAAGAAGAAAAAAGTAAAATCAGTCATCGTGGCAAAGCGATGCAGCTCTTCAAAGCTAGCTTAATATAAATCGCACTGCGTGCTCTAGTTAATAAAAACTAGAGCACTTTTAGATAAAATAAAAATCAAATACGCTGAATTTAGAATAACAAAAACCTTGTGTTAAACCTTGATTACAAACCAAAAAATAAAATTACCTATTCAACTATTTAAAGCTATTTATCCCTCTGTCGCAAAATTGCAATATAAGTGTCACATATTTGTCATGCCAAGCTGTTGAGATATATACAAAGTTTGTATAGGAATAAAATTATGGCTGGTTTATCAATTTGGCACGTACTCATTTTCGCAATCGTAGTTATTTTACTTTTCGGTACATCAAAGCTTAAAAACTTAGGTAAAGATGTCGGTGGTGCAGTTAAAGATTTCAAAAAATCAATGAAAGATGACGAAGCGGCAGCATCTCTAAATGAACCCCGTACGATTGATGCACAAGTAAAAAATACTGAAAGCTCAATCAAAAGTTAAGCGAGCAACAATATGTTAGATGTTGGAATGTCCGAACTTTTGGTGTTCGGCATTATTGCTTTACTTGTGCTTGGACCAGATAAATTACCTCAAGCAGCTCGCTTTGTCGGGAAATGGTATGGCAAAGTGAAGCGCCTTGTCAGTAATGTGCAAAACGATATTGATCGTGAATTACGCCTATCTGAATTACGCGAGCAGATGCAGCAAGAAATGCAACGTATTGCTGAACTAGAACAAAAAATGCAAGCTCAAATGTCTGAGCTCGAACAACAAAAACGAGAAATGTTTGTTCAACCAAGCAAACAAGAACAAACAACAGATAACATTAGTTATCCTACTTATCACTATGTGAAAGAGCATTCTTCATTTGTATATGTGGAAAAAAATATTCAAAAGGCTCAGACCACTATTTTTCCTGCACCAGATCATCAACCTGAATTTAAGGTGGCCGTATGAGTACATCCTCTCATTCTCAGTTACCTGCTCAATCGATTGACGAATCAAAGCAAAAGATTGAACTTGAAGAAATGCCGATTACCAAGCATTTAATGATCTTGCGTCAGCATTTATTCAAGATCGTTGGAGTTTTATTACTCCTATTCTTTTGTTTATTACCATTTGCAAATCGTACCTATCAGTTACTTTCTGAACCTTTGCGAGCACAGCTTCCTGTTAGCTCATCAATGATCGCAACAGATGTGACTGCAACATTCATGGCGCCCTTTAAGCTGAACTTTTTTGTTGCACTGATGTTAGCAATGCCTTTTATTATTTATCAGATTTGGGCATTTGCTAAACCTGCATTATATGAACGCGAAAAGACACTTGCTCTTCCTTTATTACTAAGCAGTATTTTTCTATTTTATGCAGGAATTGCCTTTGCATATTTTGTTGCATTACCTTCGATTTTACATTTTTTCATCAGTGTTTCACCTGAAACTGTAGCGCCAATGACAGATATCAATAGCTATCTAGCGTTCTGTTTAAAGCTATTTCTTGTATTTGGTTTAACCTTCGAAATTCCAGTGATTACACTGCTTTTGATTCTGATTGGAGTCGTGAGTACACAAAGTTTGATTGAGAAACGAAGATTTATCATTGTTGGCTGTTTTTTCGTAGCAATGTTTGTTACACCGCCTGATGCTATTTCTATGATCATGTTAGCCGTTCCGATGTGGTTATTGTTTGAGATTGGATTATTTTTTGGCAAGATTATCGAAAAAAGAAAAACAACTTGATTACTTAGTTCTTATAACTACAAACAGGCTTCTCGCCTGTTTTTTAATTTTATTACTTTAATTTTTAATTGATTTTTCACAAAGCTGTCACACAAGTGTCAAGGCTTCGTCACATTTAAACATTAAGTTTATTGGGGGAAAACTTTTAGAACAACTGTTATATTTTTTAGGAAAAATTCCATGACCGAGCTATCGCCATATCATGAAGATCAAGAGTTGGATAACAACACATCGGATAATATTCATTTCCGTGACATTTTAGAACAGCACATTAGCCGCCGCAGTCTCATCACTAAAACTGCGAGTGGTGCTGTTGCATTAACTTTAGCATCGACATTAACTGGCTGTAACGACGACGATAATAACTCGAGCAATAATGGTGGAACACCGCCAACACCTGTTGATCCAAATAAAAAACCAGAAAAATTAAACTTCTCTCCTGTTGCTAAAAATCTAAATGACATCGTAACAGTGCCTGAAGGTTATGAAGCAACTGTACTTTATGCTTTAGGGGATTCAATCAATCCTGCTTACGGTGCGTGGGATGATAACAATATTCCTTCAGGTTTAAGTTTTGAATATCGTTCTGGTGATTGCCATGATGGTATGACATTCTTTGGTTTAAATAGCTCAACTCAACGTTACGATGCAAATGTATCTGAACGTGGTTTATTAGTTATGAACCATGAATATATCAATCCAACCTTCCTTCATCCTAAGGGACCAACGAAAGTTGATGGTCGTCGACCTGAAGATGAAGTCATTCGTGAAGTGAATGCTCACGGTGTTTCGGTAATCGAAATCAAAAAAGACAAAACTTCGCAAAAAGTAGAAGTGGTTAAAAACTCAGTTTTTAACCGTCGTATTACAGGTTCTACAGTGATGGATTTTGCTGGTGCTGCTGCAGGTTCAACCCTTCTAGCTACTGCCTACTCTCCAGCAGCTCGTCAAACTCGTGGTACACATAATAACTGCGGTAATGGTTATACACCTTGGGGAACTTACCTGACGACTGAAGAAAACTTTATTGGTTACTTTGCTCGTAGTGCGACAGATGACACCTTGCGTCGTCCAGAAGAAATCATTGCGCTTAAACGCTATGGTTTAAAAGCAGGTTCAAGCTCTCGTTATGGCTGGGAAACAGTAAAAGCTGGTGTACTTTCACAAGATCTTTATGATCGCTGGAATGCAGATGTAAAAGCTGAAATAGCGGGTAATGATTACCGTAATGCACCAAATACATTTGGTTGGATGGTAGAAATTGACCCATTTGATGGTCGTCAAAATCCGGTTAAACGTACGTCTTTAGGTCGTTTTGCTCATGAGGATTGCCGTACTAGCCGTGTAATTGCAGGAGAAAATCTTGCTTTTTATATGGGTGACGACTCTCGTGGAGAATATATCTACAAGTTTGTATCTGATGCAAAATGGGATCCAAAAGATATCAATGGTGGCTATGCTGCTGGTGATAAATACATGAATGCAGGTAAACTTTATGTTGCCAAATTCAATAATGACGGTACGGGTCAATGGATTGAGTTAGCCTTTGGTAAGAATGGTTTGAACCAAAGCAATTCAGTCTATCCATTTAGTTCACAAGCTGATGTTGTCACTTTTGCTCGTTTAGCAGCTGATGCAGTTGGCGCAACAAAAATGGATCGCCCTGAGTGGTGTGCGGTTAACCCTGAAAATGGAGAGGTTTACGTTACATTAACCAATAACTCAAATCGCGGTACTAACTATCCAACAGATGCAGCAAATCCTCGCTTTTACGAAGACCAATATGCAGGTACAAAAACCAATAAAGGTAATGTAAACGGTCATATTATTCGCTTGCGTGAAACAGCTGATAAAACAACTGCTGAAAGCTTCAACTGGGATATCTATCTATTTGGTGCTGAGGCATCCGGAGCTGCAAACATCAACCTTTCAGGTTTGACAGATAATAATGATCTTTCAAGCCCTGATGGTATGTGGTTTGACCCACGTGGTGTACTTTGGATTCAAACAGATGACGGCGCGTATACTGATGTAACGAACTGTATGATGCTTGCTGCACTTCCAGGTCAAGTTGGAGATGGAGCAAAAGCAACGACTTCAAATGGTACTGAAACCTTAGTTGGTAAGAAAGTAACAGATGAAACTTTGCGTCGCTTCCTTGTAGGACCTAAAGAGTGTGAAATTACAGGTGTAACAATGACACCAGATTACAAAGCAATCTTTATTAATGTTCAGCATCCAGGTGAAGACTCTGCAGACTATGCATCTCCTTCAAGTAACTGGCCAGCAACTCAAACGAACCCAAGCAACAAAACTGCACGTCCACGTTCAGCGACTGTTGTGATCACTCGTAAAGATGGTGGTGTGATTGCAGGCTAAACCCTAAAATCACCCCAAAAGAGCCTATCTACAACGATAGGCTCTTTTTTTATTTTACTAATGGAATAGTTAATTCGATGAAATTTCCTTGCTGTTCACCTTGTTGTGTTTTTTCAATCCATTGCCACTGGTCTGTTGTCATTCTTAAAAAATTGGAACATCGTGTGCCATATATCGGACTTTGAATAAAAGTCGAAGAAAGTAACTCTTCCATTTCTTTACTAATCCCCGTATCGGGTAATAGATCTGGAATAATTTTCCGCTCATCTTCCAAAATATCCCATGCAGCATAATTTAGATCATGTTGAGGAATATGAGTCTGCTGTAACATCGGCAAAAATTCTTGGGTAAACCGCTTACGCAAATGCTTCGTTTTCTCCCAGTCCTCTGACATTAGCCCATTTGAAACGACATATACACCATTTGCCAAAACCTGTGGTGCTTCTCCCCGATTACTCATGTAAACAGCCTGTTCTCTATCGCCGACAAACAGGTTAAATCCTGCATAATCCTGTTGTTTGCCTTCCAATTGTTGAGCAAAACGTATAGGTGCTAAATCACTTTCTAAAAAATCTTGAATGAGTTTGCCACGTGAAGGTTCGTAATGATTTTGATCTCGTCCATTACGAAAATTAGTCACAATCGCCCAGCGACCTGAAGCTGTGACCCCCATCCATGATCCACCCGATTGCAAATCTTTGCCTGCTATGATCGAACTCTGCTCCCATGAATGCAGCATTGCGCTCGGTCGATGGTAAAATTCATCTCGATTTGAAAGTAAACAAAGTGGCATGTCTTCAAGCACATGCCATGCAAAAGCAACAATACACATTATTTTGTTCTCACATCTTTACACATTGAATGTACAACATTTTTCAGATCATTCCGCTACAATCTACTCAAAACTTAATTTCAAATTCAAAATTGAGGAACAGCAATGCTGACCTATCCAAATATAGATCCAGTTGCATTGAGTTTAGGACCTGTCAAAGTACATTGGTATGGACTTATGTATTTATTGGCATTTCTTTTTGCATGGGGACTCGCCTCCTATCGTGCCAAACAACGTGATGGCTGGACAGGAGATATGATTTCCGACCTTGTGTTCTACGGTGCATTAGGTGTAGTGCTCGGCGGACGCGTCGGTTACGTCTTATTTTATGAGTTTGGGAAATTTCTGGAAAATCCACTTTGGTTATTCCAAGTGTGGACAGGCGGTATGAGTTTCCATGGTGGTTTCCTTGGTGTCATTATTGCCATGTTATTTTGGTGTAAAAAATATCAAAAGACTTGGTTCGAGACTTTAGACTTTATCGCTCCATGCGTACCGACAGGCTTGATGTTTGGTCGTTTTGGGAATTTTATTGGTGGTGAACTTTATGGTCGCCAAGTTCAAGATCCGAACTATGCATTTGCTATGATTTTCCCAACTGACCCTTTAGGTTTGGTTCGTCATCCATCGCAAATCTATCAAGCAATCTGTGAAGGTCTGATTCTATTTATCGTCTTATGGTGGTTTAGCTCTAAACCACGCCCTCGCATGGCAGTATCTGCTTTGTTCTTGGTTGGTTATGGAGTCGCTCGTTTCTTTATGGAATTCTTCCGTCAACCCGATGCAGACCAAGGTTTTATCTTATTCGGCTGGATGACCAAAGGACAGATTCTCAGCTTCCCAATGATCATCATTGGACTCTGGATGATTTGGTATGCCTACCGTAAAAATATCTATGATTGGCAGCTTAAAAAATAATTAAAGGGAGCAAATGCTCACT